>NZ_MQWC01000004.1:4076789-4316401 GCF_002954405.1 Salinibacter sp. 10B
TGGTCGGCTGCTCGCCGGTGCCGGTAAGAAAGAAGCCGTCGGTGCCGACGAGCCCCTGCCAGGAGGTGCCGAACATGATCCCGAAGCCAACGCAGTAGAAGACCAGCGCCCCGGCGGAGGCGTCCATCACGTTTTTCATGATAATGTTGACCGCGTTTTTGGCGCGGGAGAAGCCGGCCTCCAGCAGGGCAAAGCCCGCCTGCATGAAAAACACCAGGGCCGCTGCGAGAATCGTCCACACGTAGTTGAGATTCGTTTGAACGCTTTCCGCCGCTTGTGGAACGCTTGCACACGGGTCGGCACCGAAAACGGAAGGGGCGATTCCCAGTCCGATCAACATGAGAACAACGGCCCGAAGAGACGTAGACATAAGCGAAGATCGATTTCGTGGAGGGACGTGGAGTGAACGCTGGCGGCCAGGCCGCCGAGCACGATCACTACCTTAGGCGATCTTCTGTTTTATGTCAAATAATAAGGGTGCGGAAGCGCTTTTAGGCGTGTAATTTTTCTGAGAGGTGGATTTGGGAGAAGAAACTTGTTTGGTAGGGCTTCCGGGAAAGCCCAAACGAAAATCTCTTCGATCAATTCTGTTGACTGCTGGCGCAAGAGAACGGGAAGAGGCGCGATCTCCTTCTCATTAGGATGAAAATAGCATAAACGGAGCGGGTCTCCACGTGAATGCCGTGAAGGACGGGAGGACGCAAGAGGGACAACAGTCTCGTTTGGGAAGGGACATATTCGGAGACACGTGCCCAGGATGAAGTGCTCCGCACCGTTGCCCGAAAGGGGGGGCAAAAGCATCTTGCTTCTGGGCACTCACCACAGCATCTGTTTGGGAGATGGATACGATTCTGAGACATTGGGCGAAGTGACAGAACGGTGCCCAAGTGCCCTCCTGTGGCGGAGCTGCTGGGGGAGCGCGGAAGCCGTTCTGCACGAGATCCACGAAAATAGCAGGCCGTAGACCATCCGCCAAACAGGTTCTCAACGTCAAGACAGGCAGACCGGAAGAGCCGCTCTCCCTTCCTCGTTCTCTGCTCGTGCTGAGTAGCAGATTACTTGAGGCGCTTCATTTGCAAGCACCGCTTCAGCCACTGTTTTTTTCGCCGCAAGAGCTTGAGACTCATATCCGACTGCGGCTTTCGGAATCGCTCTTTGGCCTTGGCGTGAACATCCCGAACATGAATATCCATTCCTCGATCCTGAAGGCTGCGGGCAAGCCGATTGGCCAGCTTGGCACACTCCTGCCGCAACTCCTCCTCCTGAGCCGACACGTCGAGGGAATTTGGATCCGGACGCTCAAACGGCTGGCGCTGCACCCGCAGATTCGAATTCGATCCGTTGTTCTCCAGTTCAAGCCGATGCGTTTCGATATCGCTCTCGTCCACGCCCGTCAGCGCCCACTCGGAGCGCTCGCTGTCCTCGGTCGATTTGTTGGGCGGCGTCTCATTGTTCTGCTTCTGCTGCCGCAAGCCCTCCTTCACCTCCCGCGTCATCCAGTCGAGGGTTTGGGAGAGCCCGAGATCGCCGGACGTGAACACGTCACAGACGTTGGCCTCCTCGTCCCAGCCGTCGTAGTACCGCATCCCCCGAAAGATCTGCTGCAGGGTCTTGGAACGGGCGCTCACCAGGTCTAGCTTCGCAATGACGCTGATCGTTTTAATGTCGGTCCCTTCCCCGATCATATCCACTTGCACCATGATGTCGACGTCGCCCTGACGGTAGGCATCGAGGCGCTTTTCGCGCTCGTCCCGGGGCACGTCCTGCCCAATGCGAGTGGCCGAGAGCCACGAGTAGCGCCGTTCGACAAAGTCGAGCACATCGGCCGCATGCCGGTTGCTCATGCAGGTGACGAGCATCTGGTGGTTGCGCACGTCCCCCGATCCAAAGAGCGTGGCGCGCTTCTCCTGAAGTCGGCCGATGGCCGGGCTCAGCAGAGTGTCGAGGTACACGTCGTGGAAGCGGAGGCTCTTCCGGGCGAAAAACTGGTCGAGATGGCTGGTGTCGCGCCCGACCTCGTCCTGGAGCTCCGCCAAGGTGAATTCGACTTCCTCACCGGTATCCTCCTCCACCATCGTGATCGTATAGTCGACCACGTGGGCCTCGATCCGCTTCAGGATCTCACCTTCAGCGTGAGCATCGCGGAGGCTCACCTCGTGGAGGGCCTTGTACTGCAGCTGCTCGTGTCCGCTGGGCGTGGTCTCGACCTCGTGCGGAACGCCGAAGAGAGGCTTGCCATCGCTGCGGAGGGGGGTGCCGGAGAGGCCGATCAGGGAGTCGTAGGGCAGCCGTCCCACGGCATCCGACCACGCGCTTTGTTCGGGAAGGTGGTGGATCTCATCAAGTACGAACAGGGGATTGCCGTCCCGACAGTAGCGCTGCAGGCTCCGGTTGCCAGACTCGCCGCAGGTGTACTGGTACGTTGCGATGACGATGGGGGTCGGATTTTTCAGGAAGACCCGGCTGGAGTCCGCCACGCAGAACTGCATAGGGGGCGCCCCAATCCAGCGCAGCATCCGCGCCATCTCCTCCTGGTCGGCGTACTGGTCGCGCAGGTTGCCGCGGGGAACGAAGACGACGAGTCGGTCGGCAACGCCCATGGCACGGGCCAAGGCAAACGACGCGAGCGCCGTCAGAGTCTTGCCGTAGCCGGGCACAAAGACGCCGAGATGATCGGTCCGGCCCTCCTGGTAGGCCTTCGCGAGCTTAATGAGAAAGGCCCGTTGGCCGTGCCGGAACGAGAAGTCGGGGGCAGGGTCAAGTCCGGGAAGGTCGGCGGCAGATACGGGCATGCGTTGCGTGTGTGGGTGTGGGCGTGTGGAGAGACGGACGTATCCAGGCGGAATGCCGGGTCGCACTGCACAAGACACAACTTGCGCAGAATAATCGGAACGTCCGGTCTTCTCACACGGAGATGCTGCGGAACGACAATTCGGAACGTACGGATCGGCGCGGGGAGGCGAAAGGCCCCAACGGCAATCTCACATTACCGGGAGTGGGGGAGAAGGAGCGTTGAGCGAATGAGAGCACTGGGAGAGGAGTAAGTGGGTGTGGAAGCGCGGAGGCAAGGAAGCGTGGAGGACGGCTACCGGTTGCGCATCACTCTCCAATTTCCAGATTTCTTACGCCCCAATCCGAACCCCGAATTCGTCAATAGTGCCAGGGCACATCGCTCCAGTCAGGATCGCGTCCCTCCAGAAAGGCGTCGCGTCCCTCCTGCGCCTCGTCGGTCATGTACGCCAACCGGGTGGCCTCGCCGGCAAACACCTGTTGACCCACCATCCCGTCGTCGACCGCGTTGAAGGCGTACTTGAGCATGCGGATGGCGGTCGGGCTCTTGCCGTTGATGGTCTCGGCCCAAGTGAGTGCCGTCGACTCCAGTTCGTCGTGCGGCACAGCCTCATTGGCCATGCCCATATCCACGGCCTCCACCGCCGAATAGGTCTTGCCGAGGAAGAAGATCTCGCGGGCCTTCTTTTGTCCCACCTGACGGGCGAGGAGGGCGGAGCCGAAGCCGCCGTCAAAGCTGGCCACGTCGGGGTCGGTCTGCTTGAACGCTGCGTGCTCACGGCTGGCGAGCGTCAAGTCGCAAATCACGTGCAGACTGTGTCCGCCGCCGACCGCCCAGCCCGGCACCACGGCAATGACGACCTTCGGCATGAATCGGATGAGGCGCTGCACCTCTAGGATGTGGAGACGGCCCGGCCGCGACTCATCGGGCTCGCCCTTTTCGTCCTCATATTGATAGCCGTCTTTTCCGCGAATGCTTTGGTCTCCCCCTGAGGAAAACGACCACTTTCCATGTTTCTCCGACGGTCCATTTCCGGTCAAGAGCACGCAACCCACGTCTGGGCTCTGACGCGCATGATCGAGGGCCTGATACAGTTCGTCGACCGTGGGGGGACGGAAGGCGTTCAGTACCTCCGGACGGTCGAAGGCAATGCGCACCGTCCCGTGATCCTGAGCACGGTGGTACGTGACGTCCTCAAAATCAAACCCGTCAACCGGCGTCCAGGCATCGGGATCGAACAACGCAGAAATCATTGGGGCGGGAGACTGTGCGGGAGAGAATGAGCGCCAGGCAGAAGGGGGCGTTACTTTGAGGGCCGCCCTGGCGACTCTATGGACGAAAGCACCTCCGAAAAAACTGCCGTAGCATCATGCGTCTACGATTCGTTCCAAAGAGCGTTCTGTGGAGCGCGGTCGTCAGTATTCTGCTGTTCGGGGTCGGACGTGCGGCTGTAGCACAAGTCGATTCGTCTTCGACGTCGCCTCGTTTGGGCCTTCGGGAGGAGACCGAATCCTCTCGTTCCATGTCGTCAATTCGCTCGGAGTCAAACGGGACCCAGTCCGGCCCTTCCCTCAATCCTTACGGATCGCTCGAACGGTTCGTCGCCTCTGGAGATAGGAAAACGTCGATCGGAGTCCCCCTCCATGCGCGCCCAAAATCCCACGTTGAACTCAGTCGAGGCGGACATCTCTTTTGGGGCACGGTCGGACTGGTCGTGCACTCGTATTGCGACGCGCGGACCGATGCGTCTTCCCCTGTGACGGATCCCCCGCCTGGGTATCCGATCTTAGATGACGATCGGTGCGATCAATGTGATCGGATTGGGAGTCGAGCGCTGGGAGCAGTGCTTGGAGGGCTGTTCGCCGGTGGGCCGTAGTCTGTTTCCGTTATTGTAATGGGCTCTATTAGCCACGAGTGCTTTTAAAAAGTAGCTTCAATTGCACCTTCGTCGCTCTAGAACATCTGAGATGTTCAGGGGCGACGACGGCAAGACATTTCCGCACTTAGAGTCCCTATCAAAACCGGGCACGTCCTCCTTACCATCGTGGAAGGAGCTCCCTAAACGTGGCTGCCCGCACCAAGAAGCTTCTTCGACAGGCTCAGAAGGACCTGCTCGTTGTTTTGATAGGGACTCTTAGCTCGACTTTGGCGCTTTCGAATGACCGAAAAACTGCCTATTCCAGCGGATTGAGGCACTTTTTGATTATTTCCATGTCGCGGTTTGCCCCCGACATCAAATAAATACTACGCCTACCGGCCTCCATCTTCTAGAAACGACGATTGGTCGAAGTCAAATGGCCAAAGTCGAGCTTAGAAGTGAATTCTACGCCGAGTCAATAGCACCATCCGTATTAGCCGGAGGGTGGAGACGCAGTGCCGGAGAACCAGCGTCGCAGCAGGGCCTCCGCGGGCTTGCCCTGCGGGGTAAAGGCCGTCGGGCGATGATTTCCCTCTGGGTGCCACTTCCAGATGATTGCCCCTTTAAACCACGGAACGCCTCGCATGGTAGAAAAGAAGGCACGAAAGCATCGGGCCTGGAGTGACGAGTCCGGCGGCACGTCATCATCGCGTTCGGGCCATTTCCATGGCGCTTCAGCGGCGTTGGGGGCGCTCCGGTAGCCGATCTCCGTAAACAACACCGGTTTCCCCGTCTCGCGGTGGAGTTGGGAGAGCGTCTGTCGGTGCGAGTGCCAGCGCGCCTGGAGGGTGTCGAGGGAGGGGTTGGCGACCTTGGAGAGTGGGAAATACGCCTGAATCCCCACGTAGTCGAGGGCGTCCCAGAATTCGATTTGCTGGTACTCCTTGTGCCAGTTGGCCGCGTAGGTCAGCTTTCCGTCGTAGACGGCACGGACCGTGTCGGCCAGGGCGCGCCAGTAGGCCGGGCGGGTGGTGGCTGTGCTCGTGAGCTCCGTGCCCAGCACCAGCACATCGGCGTCGATCTCCTGCGCCAGTCGGGCATAGTGCATCAGGAAGTGACGGTAGCTCTTCTCCCAGCGGTTCCACTGAGCCTCTGTTTCGAAGGTGATCTCGCTCCGGTTCTGGCCTTCGTCGTACCCCCCAATCCATAGGTGCGGTTTCAGGATGACGTTCATGCCCAGCGTGTCGGCCTGCCGGGATAAGGCCCGGATGCCGCGGTGAGACTCGCTGTACCAGCCCTCAGACGTGTCGACCCGCACGTTCGGGTCGTCGGTGCGCTCCTGCCAGCCGAACGACACAAGCGTGAGGTGCGTGACGCCGATCTCACTCAGGCGAACCAGCAGGTCCGGGTCGGGGCGGTTTCGGGCATCGAGGGTGACCGACCGGATGTCGAATATCGGGGCGTCCGGGGCCGAGTCGGGGACTGCCCGCGGGGCGTGCGAGGAAGGAGATGCAGACTCCGTGTCGGCGCAGCCCAGAAGGGCCACCGTGGTGAACACAGCGCCGAAGAGCAGACGAAGCGAGCGAGCCATAGTTGGGGGCGTTGATGAGGGCACATCGTCCAGCTAAACTCTCCCACCGCGTCCATGTTGCTTCGGGGAACGGACCATCGTAGGGAACGCTTTGTTGATGCTCCGTCTCAGGCCTCACGGATCAGTCCAATCATCGCTTGACGCATGTCCACGTACGACGTCGCAATCATCGGTGGGGGCATCGTCGGCCTCGCCACGGCCTACCGTCTGACCGAGCAGTATCCGGATCTCTCACTCACGGTATTGGAGAAGGAGGGCCAGCTGGCGGCCCACCAGACCAGCCATAACTCCGGTGTTATTCATTCGGGCGTCTTCTATGAGCCCGGCTCGCTGAAGGCCGAAAACTGCCGGGAGGGCAAGCGGGCCCTTGTCAAATTTTGTGAGCAGGAGGGGGTGGACTACGAGATGTGCGGGAAGGTAGTCGTGGCGGCAGAAGCCCACGAACTCCCCGAGCTTGACCGTATTCAGAAGAAAGGAGTTGCCAACCGCGTGGAATGCACACGGATTGGGGCGGAGCGGTTGCACGAGTTGGAGCCGCACGTCCGAGGCGTAGAGGCACTGCACGTGCCCGGAGCAGGCATCGTGGATTATCACGGGGTCGCACAGGCCCTGGCCGATCGGATTCGTGAGCACGGCCACACGCTGCGGACCGGTGCGGCCGTCCGCGATTTGCACCCGGAACCGAAGGGGGTTGCCATCGAGAGCACGGCAGGGACGACGCGGGCCCGGCACGTTGTGAACTGTGCTGGCCTATACGCCGATCGCGTCGCCGAAATGAGCGGGCAGGAGGGGCTTGACGTTCAGATTGTGCCGTTTCGGGGCGAGTACTACGAACTGGTCCCGGAGCGCCGCTCTCTCTGTCGCAATCTCATCTATCCGGTGCCCGATCCCAATTTTCCGTTCCTGGGCGTCCACTTTACGCGGATGGTGGATGGGCGGGTGGAGTGCGGGCCGAGCGCCGTTCTCGCGTTTGCGCGCGAAGGGTACCGGTTGGGGGATGTGCATTGGGACGAGCTCCGCGAGATTCTGACGTATCCCGGCTTTCAGCGGCTGGCCGCGAAGCATTGGCGAAAGGGGGTTCGTGAGCTCCTGCAGTCCATCAGTAAGGGAATGTACGTGCGGGCGGCTCGCCACTTGATCCCTGAGTTGCAGATGGACGACGTAGTGGCCGGCCGGGCGGGCGTACGGGCCCAGGCGCTGCATCCGGATGGTAGCTTAGAGGACGACTTCCTCATCATGGAGACGGACCGCGTGGTAAACGTCATCAACGCCGCGTCGCCGGCGGCCACCTCGGCGCTCAATATCGGCTCGCTCATTGTTCAGAAGCACCTCGCCGACCGGTTGAGGCAACTGCAGGTGCCATCGGATCGAAACGGGGCACTGGAGGGGGACCCCTCTTCGGATGCGTAACGTTTGGGGCCAGTGCACGACAGTTGCTTGTCTGTTTGTAACTTCAACCTGCACCTATTCCCATGGCCTGGATCGATACGATCGACCTCGATACTGCCGACGAGCAGCTCCGCGAACGCTATGAGGAGATTATAAGCGCGCGGGGGAAGGTGTCCAATATTATGAAGGCCCACAGCCTGAACCCGGCAGCAATGGCGTCCCATCTGGAGCTCTACGATACGCTGCTGTTTGACGGGTCTTCTCCTCTTTCCCGGGCGGAGCGAGAAGCCATTGCAGTCGTTGTTTCTGCCGAGAACGACTGCACGTACTGCATCGATCACCACCAGCAGGCGCTCGCGGCCTATTGGTCTCAAGACCGTGCCGAACGCTTGGCAACGGACTACCGCCTGATGTCAGATTTGAATGAACAGCTACAGGCCGCCTGCGAGACCGCAACGAAGCTTACCCGCTCGCCGAATGCGATGACGGAGGGAGACGTGGACACTTTACGCAATGCTGGATGGTCGGACCGGGCCGTTCTCGACATCGTTCTCGTCACGGCGTACTTCAACTTCGTCAATCGAATCGCGACGGGGCTTGGGGTCGAGGTCACGCCGGAGGAGGTATCCGGCTACGACTATGATCCGCACACGGCGCGGGATTCGGAGGAGTAGGGGCTACTGCTCGCCGTCGCCTTCCTCGCCCCGTTGAAGTCCGGGCTGTTCGAGACGGAGCTGGGCCGAGATGCGGTAGGAATAGCCGAGGTCCTGCGCCGTGAGCCCGGCAAAGTCGCCGAAGCTGAAGTCGATAGAGACCTGCTGCAGGTCGAGCCCGGCGCCAACGGAGGGCGTCAAGTCGAGCCCAATATTTTTGCCGTACTGGATGCGCTGAAGGCCACTTCGGAGCTCCACCACGCCCTTGTAGCTGAACGCGGCGCCGAGGCGCGGGTGGAAGGACACGTCGCCAACGTTGGGCACAAAGGCGCCCTGTCCGTCCACCGCCACGTCCACGTCGAGTCCCAGGGTGAGCCGGTGTCCGTCGCCGATTGGCCACACCGCCCCGGATCCAAGCCGCGCCACCGGGAGCACGAGGGCAGTGCCGCCGGACGGAATCTCCTGGGAGAACACGGCCTGGTATCGTGCCGCGTTGCCGGTATACACCGAGTCGGTTTCGGGGTTGATGCAGGCCTCGAACGGTTCGTTGTCCACTGGATTCGTGCAGTTGACGTCGAACGCACTGGGGTTTACGCTCCAGCTCTGCAGCATGGTCGACACGTCGCGAATGACAGCGCCAAAGCGGTAGGGACCGGTGCGGTATTGCGCCGCCACGTCCATGCTGTAGCCCCAGGCCTCGGCAAAGTCGCCGATGGAGCGATGAATGCCCTTGAAGTTGATCCCAAGGGTGAGACGGTCGTTCAGGCGGCGGCTGTAGTTGACGAAGAGGGCCCAGTCGGCTGCCGAGAAGCGCGTGATGCGGCTCTCGTAGCTTCCCACTGGCGTTCCGCGGTCCGGATTCCAGGCTTCCAGCGTATTGACGATGTCATTGACGCCGCTCCGGAAGGCCGAGATGCCCACGGTCGAGCGTTCGGTGACCGGGAGCGCCACGCCGCCGTAGTCGAACGAGACGGCCCCGGCGAACCGCTCGACGTGCATGTAGCTGATTTCGGGGTAGCTGAGGTGGCTCAGGCCGGCCGGATTCCAGTATCCCGCGCTCACCTCATCGGCGAGGCTCACGTAGGCTCCGCCCATGCCGAGGGCCCGCGCATCCACGCCGCCGGCGAGGAAGTCGGCCCCGTATTTGGCAATGCGTTGACCGTGGGCTGGGGCGATGCCGATCAGGGTCAGAAGAAGAACGACGACGCCCCGTCGGGCCATCCGGGAAGGAGACATGCTGGGCAGAATCGTGGAGAAGAGCCGACAGCAGTAGGACGAGCGAGGGCTCAGGATGTTACGTGTCGGAGGCGGACGGCGAAGGCCCCGTCGGTGCGGTGTCGATGGGGAAGGGTGGCAAGAAAGCCTTTGTCCGACACCACATCGTCGGGCACAAACCCCTCGGCCGACTCTATTGTGAAGTCGGGGTGGCGGGCGAGAAAGGCATCAATCCGCTGTTCGTTTTCTTCCGGCTCGATGGTGCACGTGCTGTAGACCAGAAGGCCGCCGGGCCGCACCATGGTTGCAGCCGCGTCGAGGAGGTCGTCTTGTAGCGCCGCGAGCTCGTCGAGATCCTCGGGCGATCGCTGCCAGCGGAGGTCGGCCCGTTTGGCGAGCACCCCCAGCCCCGAGCACGGTACATCAAGCAACACACGGTCGGCCTGCGGGGGCTCCGGAAGGTCGGCCATCGCCGTAAGGTCGGCGGCCTCCGTTTCGACCACATCCTCGGTGCCTTGTGCAATCGCGCCTTCCGTGACCTTCTCTAGACGACTCTCATTGGAGTCGATCGCGAGAATGGTGCCCTCACCGTCGAGGCGAGCAGCCATCGCCATCGTTTTCCCCCCAGGGGCGGCACAGCCGTCGACAATCGTGTCGCCCGGCTGCGGGTCGAGAAGCTGCACTACGAGGCCCGCACTCTCATCCTGAACTGCCACGTGCCCGTCGTCGAGAAGGTCGCCCTGCACGAGAGGCTGAAGCCGTTTTAATCGAAGATGGGTGTCGAGGTAGGGCGAGCCGGTAAAGATGACGTCGTGCTCGTCGAGCCAGTCCTCCACCGCGTCCCGATTCGTGCGAAGCGGGTTGATCCGGACGCTGTACATGGGCCGACGATTATTCCACTCCAGAAGGTCGGGCGTTTCGTCCAGCCCGAACCGGTCCAGCCACCGTCGGACCATCCAGGTGGGGTGGGAGTAGCGAATGGCCAGGTCCTCTGCGTCGTCTCCGGTGTCCGGGTTGGGAATGTGCTGCCGGTCCCGGTCGATGGTGCGGAGAAGGGCATTGACGAGGTTGCCCGCCCCCGGTCGGAGGGTCTGCTTTGCAAGCTCCACGTACTGGTGAACCACCGCTCGGGTGGGCGTCGACTGAAAGAGGAGTTCGTAAAGCCCAAGCCGCAGGATGTGGCGGAGGCGAGACTCCATCGAGTCGTAATCGTCGTGGTACGCTTCTGCAAGCACGAAGTCGAGCCACCGGCGCTGTCGAGTGACGCCGGCCACCAGCTCGCGCGCTTGTCGGCGGGTGCGGGCATCAGCATCATCGGCCTGTAGGCGCTCCACGAAGGCCTCATCGTGGTCGACCCGCTCCAGGTGTTCGAGGGCGAGGTAGCGGGAGGACGAGATCGAATCGGTCGAAGACGACATAGACGTTCGGACGTTCGGCGAGGACGTAAAAGCGCGGCTGGTACGATTCAGGCCCGGCGGCGTTTTCCCGATTCGTGCGAAAGTATCGCGACTTTTCTCGGAGTTGAAATTGAGGAGCTTGGGGGCAGAGCTCGAAGCCTGCGATTGCGTTCGCCTTTCCAGGAATCCGTCGTGCCCATCGGCTCGGAAATGTCCGGGCAAGGCAGAACGCAATCCACCTCGTCCGGCACACGTGCCGTTCACATAAAGTGCGGCGCATCCCGTAGCAGGGCACCGGACGGCAGTTGAGCAGGAATAGTCGCACCCGTGTTCACGGCTCCGCCCCACGCTGCGTGCACGAATGGACTCGTCACTGCGGGCTCACCTCGGCGGCCCGCTGGAGCGCGGCGTGAGCATTGACAACGGCCCCCGTACGGGACAACTGCCCGAAGGGAATTTTATCCGATCCTCCGGGTCTTCTTACCTGCACGTCCTTGTAGGACGTAGCGGTTTCCAGGATAATAGACCGCACCTGGGCCGTCGTGAGCTCCGGAAAGTAGGCCATGATAAGTGCCGCTACCCCCGACACCATCGGGGCGGCCATACTCGTGCCCGAATTGCGCTCGTACTTGTTTTCTGGCACGGTCGAGTAGATGGCGCGACCCGGCGCGAACACATCCACCGTCTCGTCTCCATAGTTGCTGAAAGGGGCAGCCAGGTCCGACTCGCCCTTCCACGAAGAGGCGCCAACCTCGATCCAGTGTTGCGCCTGTCCGCCCCCCAGGTAGTTTCGCGTCGGGTAGTTTTCGGTCGTGTCCACGTCGGCCCCGTCATTGCCCGCTGCGTGTACCATAAGCACGTCCATCGAGTCAGCGAACTGCACGGCAGCATCCACAACCTCTTTGGAGGGGGAATATCCTTTTCCAAAGCTCATGTTGATGACGTCCGCGCCGTTGTTGGCGGCGTAGCGAATGGCGTTGGCGACATCCTTATCGCGCTCATCGCCATTTGGCACGGTGCGGACGGACATGATACGCACAGCGGTGGCGATGCCGTTGATGCCGACGTCGTTGTTTCTGGCAGCAGCCACGATGCCGCCCACGTGCGTGCCATGGTTGGCATCGGGGCCGGTCACGTCGTTGTTGCCGTAGTACCGCTCCGTCTTGTCGGCGTAATCGTCACCCACGATGGAGCGCGGATTGAAGTCGGGGTTGTAGTTGTATTCCACCCGCCGCTTCAGGGCATCGTAGTACTCATAGATGTCTTCCGGCCCGAGATTCTGGTTGTAAAAGTACTGGAGGATCTCCCGGGCGCGAGACACCTTCTGCTCGGAGGTTGAGATGGTGTCGACGGCGGCCTGCGAGAGCGAGTCGGTCCCGAGGTACTCGGTGAGGATCTTTTCTGAGAACTGTACGGCATCCCGGGCCTTGCGGACGTTGGCGAGTTCCTGTTTTGCCTGCTGTCGTTTCTTCTGGAACTTTGCTTTGAGGGTCTGGAAGCGCTGATATGCATCGCGCTGGCCGGAGGGCACCTCTGCCGAGTCTACATCGGCAAAACGCTCCCGAAACTTGACGTAGAGCCGCGTCAACTCGTAGGTGTCTTGGTTGACATTTTTGCCGTTGGGGCCGCCGATGAAATTCCATCCGTTCACGTCGTCGACGTACCCATTGCCGTCATCGTCTTCGTTGTTGCCGGGCACCTCGTCGTCGTTCGTCCAGGTGGTCACACTCAGGTCCTCGTGCTCCACGTCGACGCCGGAGTCGATGATGGCAACCACGACAGTGTCTTGCGGGGAGCGGTTCTTCAGCACCGTCTCGTAGGCCGTGCGGGTGGCGAGGCCTGGAATGCGCGCCGATGCGCCATCGAGGTGAAACCAGTCTTGCGGGGCTTTCGAAGGAAGGGCCGTCTCCCGGGCGGACGTGTCGGATGCTGCCGATTGAGAGGCCGATGTGTTCGTTTCGGACTGGGGCGACTCGGATTGGGAAGGCGATTCCGTTTGGGGGGAGGAGGACGTTGTGGGCTGGCTGGAGGTGCACCCGGCCAGCAAGAGGGCACACGCAAGCGCGGCAATCGTGGGGAAGAAAACCGTGGGGCGGTACGTCATGAACAGAGGGGGGGACGATCGAGGGAAAAACACGAATCGGATCCCGAGCCGTCACCGGATCGGGGGGCGCCCAACGCAGTCGCGGTCGGGGCGGGGGCTATGCAAGCACCGGTCCCTGCAGGGTGCCCTTGAGCTCGGGAGGGAGTCCAAAGTGCTCGTCCCGGAAGCCCCCAAGCTCGTCTAACGTCTCATTCGAAAGGCGCTGCACGAGCTCATCGACTGCCGGCCCCCCAATCATGAGAGGAAGGTGCGTGAGCAGCATCTCGGTGCCCCGGCAATGGGCAAGAATCTGATATTCGCACAACTCTGCCTTCGGGGTGTCGTGGACGATGCAGTGTTGCGTCCAGCGTGTGGGGTCGAGGGAGTCCTGGTCGAGCAGCGAAGCAGTGCGCCTGGGAAGGTCGACGTGCTCGTTGAGGTAGGCCGTGCAGCGCTGCCTCGACTGTGCCGAAAACGACTGGCTCAGCGAGGCGTGGCAGCGAAGGCAGAGAGCATACCCAAAGACCGTTTCTTCCACGTCGTACGCCTCAAATGACCGATATCCCTTTTCGATGACGTACTCCGTCCCGTCCTGGTGGAGCGGACGGTCGCAGGCGAGGCACGTCTCGAATGGCGCCTCTGTGTCCTCGGCGTAGAACGAGGGAGGAATGGGAACCCGTTGGGGAAGCACAGGGAGGAAAGACACGTTCGGGAAAACCGGTTCACCCGTCGACAGTCACGACACTCCATTGTAAATACGATTCCGGGGGAAGTTCGGGCGGACGAGGGGCGCCCAGGCCTTTCGGCACGCTCGGGAGAGGAGTAGACGTTTCGCGATAGCGGGGCAGCATGTTGATTTTAGGGGGGATTGTTGACATTCCTTTTGAAAGGGGAGACCTTATAGAGTCCCTTTTACTGAGTATGGAGTTCATCCATTTTCGTCGTCGGAGAATCGCGGGCCCGAATCTCTGGGGACAGGGGTGTGACACGATTCTTGCCTCTTTCCTCAGAGCGTCTCTACCTGCAGTCGTCAATCGTTTTGTGACTTGGGGAGGAGAGGCTGGGGACAACTCCACAGCGATTGCTTCGCATCGCACGACAATCTCAAACAAGCCTCTTCCTGCGATGTCGTGGTTTCGGTTGGGCTGTACAGGGCTTACGCTCGTCGTTTTCGTATTCGTTGCCGCGTGTACGGCGTCGGAGACGGTCACACAGACGCAGACGCGTCTGCGGAGCGTAGAGAACTATCGTACGGTTGACGTTCAGGCGATGACAAATCTCCTGAAGGAGTACCGAAGGTCTGATGAGGATGAGGTGCTCTATGAGATGGAGAGCGGCATGCTACATCATTTTCGGGGAAACTGGGAGGAAAGTGCAGGCCATTTTCAACAGGCCGATCGGGCCATTGAACGTCACTACACGAAGGACATCTCCAAAAATCTAAAGTCGTTTCTGATCAATGATCTCCAGCTTCCTTATGAGGGGGAGCCGTATGAGAGCATTTACCTTACCACCTTCAATTGCCTGAACTATTTACACATGGGGGATATGCAGGGCGCCTTGGTGGAGATGCGGCGGATTAATCACAAGCTGGAGCTCTTAAATGACCGCTATCGAGGGATTGCCCAGTCCCTAATGAAGCGCGATACGGCCCTAACGGCCGTGAAAGAAGCCGACGAAAAGCTGGAAGGGGTTCAACTTCTCTCGAAAGATGGGATGGCGCCGGAGATTCGACAGAATAGCGCCCTGGGGCGGTTTCTTACCACCGTCCTGTACGGGAAGACGGGAGCGCCGGACGATGCTCACATTGAGCTTCAAAAGCTCCGGACGGCCCTCGAAGACCAGGGGCAGTTACGTTTTCTCTCGTCCCTCGCGCAGGCGAGCAGCTCCGAAAGGGAATCGGACAATGATGCGATCCCATCCACCTGGGCACAAGAGGAGTGGACAGCTTCGGATGTGCTTTCCTCTCTTTTCGAAATGCAGTACACGATGTCGGAGGAGCCGGCCGGGCCCACGACGGCTCCGGAGGCCAAGTCCGCTGCCGTGTCCATCCCGAGGCCCAGCCAACTTACGCAGGGGCGGCACTACAATACGCTTCTTCTCGCCTTTACGGGACAGGCCCCGATCAAAGAGGAGCGGGCCTTTCACATCCCGGTTCCCGTGAATGACGAAATCGTCCAGTTGCATTTTGCCGTCCCGATCCTGAAGTCGCCGGAATCCAGAGTAGAACAGGTACGAGTGCTTGCGGCCGGCGACACGGTGGACGTGCCAATGGTGGAAAATATGCAAAGGGTGGCCCACGAGATGTTCGATCAACGAAAGCCCATCGTGTACACCCGAGCGGTGGTCCGCGCATTTTTGAAGATGGGGGCGACGGAAGGAGCGCAAAAGTTGGCCAAAGATGAGTTGGGCGATACCGCTGGATTTCTCGCAAAGCACGCCGGGAATCTGATGAGCAGTCAGGCGGCACAGGCCGACACCCGGGGGTGGCAAACGATGCCGGGGCACGCACATGCCCTCGTGGCTCAACTGCCGAAAGGAGAGCAGACAGTCACCTTTGAGTATCTCTCCGATCGGGGCCACGTCCTGAAGCGACGAACCCGCACCGTGACCGTCCGCGAGGGAAACGATCTTGCCCTTGCGGAGTCGATCTATCTGAAATAGGAGCTCTCTACGTTGTTATGCATCGCCTCGATCGCGTCGTTCTCTCTGTGTTCGTTCTGAGCGGGCTCGCCTTTGGATTAACGGGTTGCTCCGGAGGGGCCACGGCCCAGCAAACCGCGTCGTCGCCACCGAACTGGTTTCTGAGTCCGGATGAGGCCTACAGTGAAAGTCGGTATCTCACCGCGGTCTCCTCCGCCTCGACGGCACAGGCCGCTCAGGACAAGGCGTTTGGCAACCTGGCCCGCATTTTTGAGGCCGACATTCAGGCAAGCCAGGCGCTCCGCGAGGAGTACGAGGAGGTACAACGGGGAGGCAACGTGACCCAGAGCCAACAGGACACGCGCATGATTACGCGTTCTGACATCCGGTCCAACCAGAAGCTGTTGAACTCAGAAGTGCTGGAGCAACAGCAAGTGGGAGATACCTATTACGCAATGGTTGGAATGGAACGCCAGGAGACGGTCAGTATCTACACCGAAGAAATTGAGACCAACCGGCGCAAGATCAAGGACTACCGGGCCACGGCCCAGCAGACGGAGAATCCGATTACTCGGCTTGCCTTTTTGCAGAAGGCCCTTGTGTTCGCCAAGGTCAATGATCGGCTGGTTACGCAGCGCAACATTGTGGCTGGCGGAGCGGCTCCGAGCACGGGCGCGTCCCCCGTCACGGCGTTGGAAAAATCCGTGCGAGAGGCTCAGGCGGCATGTCCGGTGGTCGTCCAGGCGGCATCCGACGATATTCCGTCGTCTATCGTGGACCAGGTGGGGGCCACCCTGGAAACGGCGGGCTTTCGGGTGGTTGCGTCGCCGGAGGAAGCAATCCTGGAGGCGCGAGTGAAGTACAACGAGCGTCCGGCCCTGGAAAGCCGGGACCAGGAGTTTTTACGGTGGACCCTTGCCATTGAGTTGACCGACCGTACGATTCAGCAAACCCTTGAAACCTTTACGACCGAGCAGCGCGCCGGGGCGATGTCGGAGGCCGCACTGAAGCGACGGGCCCACAATGGGGCGCGGCGAGCCGTGGAAAATGACTTCTCCACATTTCTTAATCAGACTCTTCTGAATATCAACCAGTAGTCGAATCCACTATGACCAGACCCAACGCCATGCTCGGTAGTCTTCGAATCTCGTCCTTTTTGCTTTTTGCTCTGTGCCTTTTCGTTGCGTGTGGCCCGTCGCGCACCACCACTCGGGTGAGTCCCGACCAGCAGACCGACCTGTCGGGCCGCTGGAATGAGACCGATGCCAAGATGGTGGTGGACGAAATGATTGGGGGAATGCTGGAAAGCGCGTGGCTACAGCGCTGGAATCAGGAGCACGACGACCGCCCGACGCTGATCATCGGGCCCATTCGGAACAAGACGATGCAACACATTGACGAGGAGATCTTCATCAAAGACATTGAGCGCAACCTCGTCAACTCCGGCAAGGTCCGATTCGTCGCGGCGGCTGATGAGCGGGAAGCCCTTCGGGCGGAGCGAGAAGACCAGCAGACCCATGCGACGATGGAGTCGGCCGCGCAGATGGCTCAGGAGGTCGGTGCCGACTACATGGTGTACGGCACCATCAGCTCTAACGTCCAGGAAAACCTTGAGGGGGACAAGTCGAGCTTGTTTTACACCGTCAACCTGGAGCTGCTGAACATTGAGTCCAACGTCAAGGCGTGGCTCAACGAGAAGGAAATCAAGAAGATCGTGGAGCGGAGCAAGGCGAGCTTGTAACCGCTATGTGCCGTGTCGTCGGGCGAGACGGAGGGGACCGGAGCGGCAAAAAAAGAAGGGGACGGCATGAGTGATGTCATGCCGTCCCCTTTGGAATGTGCGTCTACAGCGTGAACTGGGGCGTTACGTTGCCAGTCGGCTCCGGCGGGCCACCTGGGCGGGCGGTTCCACGTCTGGCGGCAGGTCGAGCTGCAGGTGAAGCGCCTCCAGTTGCTCCGGGTCGACCCAGTCAGGCGACTTGACCATCGGTTCCTGACCGCTCTGGTTTTTCGGGAACGCGATGACATCGCGGAGTGAGTTGGCGCCGGCCAAGAGCATGACCAGACGGTCGAGGCCGAGGGCAATGCCGCCGTGAGGCGGGGCCCCATGCCGGAAGGCATCCAACAGGAACCCGAACCGCTCCTGCGCCTCGTCTCGATCGATGCCGAGGAGATCGAACATCTGCTCCTGCGTCTCGCGATTGTGGATCCGGATGGATCCGCCACCGATCTCGTTGCCGTTGAGGACGAGATCGTACGCGCGCGCTTCTACGTCCTCCGGATTGTCTTCTAGTCGGTCGAGGTGTTCCGGCTTGGGTGCGGTGAACGGGTGGTGCATCGAGACGTAGCGCCCGGCCTCGTCGTCGTACTCCACGAGGGGGAAGTCCGTAATCCAGACGAACCGGTCCGGTCCTTCCCCGGGATCGGGGCGAAGGTTGAGCTTCTCGCCGAGGTGGAGGCGAAGCTGTCCGGCCTGGTGGTACACGGTGGGGGCCTGACCCGCAAGGACGAGCATGAGGTCGCCCGTTCCGGCCCCGATCTGATCGGCAGCGGCTCTGCCGTACTCCTTCGGCATGGCGTCGGTACTCAGATTCTGTTCCATGTCCGAGCCGTCGGACGGAAACTGGAAGTAGATGAGCCCGGCGGCTCCAATCTCCTCAGTGACGTGCTCTTCGAGGCGGTCCATTGCGGCGCGGCCGGTGTCGCCGGCGTCCGGCACCCGGATCGCGAGGATGTGGCCGCCGTCGTCCACGATGGACTCGAAGACGCGGAAGCCGCTGTCCGCAAAGGCGTCGGACACGTCGTTGAGCTCCAGGCCGAAGCGCAGGTCCGGCTTGTCGGTGCCGTACGTGCGGAGGGCGTCGTCGTAGCTCATGCGAGGGAAGGGGGTCTCCAGGTCCGTCCCCTCCAGATCGGCCCAGAGGTCCGCCATCAGGCCCTCGGTCAGGTCGTACACTTGTTCCTCCGTGGCAAAGGTCATCTCCACGTCGATCTGCGTAAATTCGGGCTGGCGGTCGGCCCGCAGGTCCTCGTCGCGAAAGCACTTCACGATCTGGAAATAGCGGTCCATGCCCCCCACCATGAGCAACTGCTTGTAGGTTTGGGGCGACTGCGGCAGGGCGTAGAAGCGGCCCGGCTGCAGGCGGCTGGGCACGAGGAAGTCGCGCGCGCCCTCTGGGGTCGATTTCATGAGCACCGGCGTTTCGACTTCCACGAAGTCCTTCTCGTCGAAGTAGTGTCGGGTGGTCTGGTAGAGGTCGTGGCGCAGAACGAGGTTGTCCTGCAGGGCCGGGCGGCGAAGGTCCAGGTAGCGGTGCTTCAACCGGACGTCTTCGCTCGTGTCCATCTGCCGTTCCTCATGGGCACTCACGAGGAAGGGGGGCGTCTCAGCCGTGTTCAGGACATTCAACTCCTGCACTTTCACCTCGATCTGGCCGGTACTCAGATCGGGGTTCACCATTTCGTCGCCGCGGGGGCGAACGGTGCCCCGTACGCTAATAACGTCCTCTCGCCGCAGGCGACCTGCCGCCTCGTAGGCTGCCTCGTTGTCCTGGGGCGAAAAGACGACCTGCGTAAGGCCGTAGCGGTCGCGCAGGTCGATGAAGATGAGACCGCCGTGGTCGCGGCGGGTATCGACCCAGCCCTTGAGCGTGACCTCCGCGTCCTCGTGGTCGGCTCGAAGGTCGCCGCAGGTGTGCGAGCGAGGGCCGTGGGTGTCAGGGGAAATGAGATCGGCACGGGGTTGCTCGGCCATTGGTGGTGTTCGGCTGCTGAGGGTTGTGTTCTGAATCGATGGGAGAATGTCTCCCTGCCAGGGGGCGGTGAGACGGAATCGTGAAGCGTGACTTGTGAGCACGTCCGGTCTAGCAGGCCGTCGTCTCGTTCATCATCTCACACGTGTCATGTGTTCACGTCTCACACAGAAAGCTACGAACGGCAACGGCAGAGTCAATCCCCGGTTCGTCCTCACGGTGAATTTAGACATGAAATTAGACAGAGCGAGCGCCAGCCGCTATCTTCGTTTCGTTCCGTTTTGATACGGTCCCTCTCAATTCGAGAAGAACGACGTTATGCGGCCATTTCTTTCTTTGGCGATCACGGGCCCTCAGGCGTCTCCGAATCGAGGGGCCGTGTACGGATGCGATCGGTCCCGTTCATTTTCACGAAACCGAGGCAGTTCATGGCTACGAGTGATTCGTCAGACGATTCGTTGCAGAATGGGGGTGGAAGCGCTTCCGCCAATACGGCCACGGTGCCCCAGCAGCAAGACTTTTTCGGCCACCCGCGCGGGCTCGCCACGCTCTTCTTCACGGAGTTGTGGGAGCGGTTCAGCTACTATGGGCTCCGGGCGCTGCTCGTCCTCTTCATGACCGCACCGGCAGGCGCGTCGGTTGCAAACCCCGGCCTCGGCTTCGGAACGGCCAAGGCGACCGCCATCTATGGTCTCTACACGGCCTTTGTCTACCTTCTGGCCCTACCGGGGGGATGGGTGGCCGACAACATCTGGGGGCAGCGGCGGTCCGTCTTCGTGGGCGGCTGCATCATCGCAGCCGGGCATTTTAGTCTCGCCATGCCCGCTGTGGGGCTCCCGGATACCTCGTTCTTTTATCTTGGGCTCGTTTTGATCGTCATCGGCACGGGGCTTCTCAAGCCCAACATCAGCACGATGGTGGGTGATCTCTATCCCGAAGGGGGAGCACGGCGAGATGCGGGCTTCTCGGTCTTCTACATGGGGATCAACTTTGGAGCCATCTTGGGGCCGACCCTCTGCGGCTTCTTGGGAGAAGGCTACAGCTGGCACTGGGGGTTCTCGCTGGCGGGGTTCGGCATGCTGGTTGGACTCCTCTCGTATAAGCTTGGGGTAGGGAATCTGGGGGAGGCAGGCACTCTCGACGTGGAGGACGAGGAAACGGTGCAACGGAAGAGTCGAAACTTCTACTTCAGTGCAGCCGCTGTTGCCGCCGCCCTCGTGGCCTTCGGGTTCCTGGCCACATCGGGCATCATCAATGTCACGCTGACCCAGGTGGCCGAGGCGGCAGGCGTCGGCATTGTGATCGTGACGGTTCTCTTCTTTGCACAACTGACCCTTGGCTGGCGATCGGTGGTGAGCATCGGAGCATTTTTCGTCGCGGCGACGTTTGTGACCGGGCAATTCGTGGACGGGATGGCGTTTGCGTCGCAGTTGGCTGTGGGGGCGACGGTTCTGCTCTTCATCATCGTCAACATCGTTCGGCTGGCCGCCCCCCAGTTTGATGTGACGCTGGAGAAGAAGCGCCTGTTCGTCATCTTCTGGCTGTTTCTACTCTCGGCCCTCTTCTGGTCGGGCTTTGAGCAGGCGGGCTCTTCGATGAACCTGTTCGCCAAAGACCTTACGGCCCGCGGCTTTGGCCCGTACGGTTGGATGCAGCAGACGACTCCGCTGCTGCCCGTGCTCATTTTGCTGATTCCAGTCGGGTACATCTGTTATCGCGTCTTTTCGCGGGACGATCTCTGGTGGATCGCCAAAGGCGGCGTGGCTCTCCTCAGTGTCCTCGTGCTCGGCTTTCTCGGATATGTGTCAATTCAGATGGCCGGAGGATGGACCATGCCGGCGAGCATTCTGCAGAACATCAATCCGACGTTTATTGTCCTGCTTGCTCCGGTCTTCGGAAGTCTGTGGACGTGGCTCGCCAACCGAAACGCCAATCCGTCGATTCCGGTGAAGTTTGGTCTCGGCCTGTTGGGATTAGCGGCTGGCTTCTTCGTCATCTCCTGGGGGGCCGTGCAGGCCTCGCCGGGCAGCCCGGTTGGGCCGCAATGGCTGGTGGTGACCTACTTTCTTCACACGTGCGGGGAGCTGGCCCTCTCGCCGGTGGGACTCTCGTCGATGACCAAACTCGCTCCGGACGACCGAGTCGGGCAGATGATGGGCATCTGGTTCGTGTCCACGGCCCTCGGGAACCTGTTTGCAGGATTGATTGCGGGTCAGCTTGAAGCCCTGGATCCCTCGGGGCTCTTTGGAACGGTGGCTCTGATTGCCGGGGGGGGCGGACTGATTGCTCTTCTCGCGGCTCCCCCGGTGAAGCGCCTCATGGGCGATATTGAGTAGCCTCCGTTTCGATTCCTGCGTACGCTACAACTGTAAAGGCGTCCCGTCCTCCGGGACGCCTTTACGATCGTTTTTTCTAGAGTCTATTTGTCTGTTCTCCGCCTATGCTTGACGTTGCCATCACGCGCCTGTCTCACGCGAAAGGGCTCGATCTACCGTCGCACGAAACCGATGCCAGTGCGGGGCTTGACCTGCGAGCGGCCGTGTCCGAAACGGAGCCCGTCACCCTCGATCCGGGGGAGCGGGATCTTTTGCCGACCGGCCTCAAGATCGCACTTCCGGAAGGCTATGAGGGGCAGATTCGTCCCCGTAGCGGTCTCGCGTATCGTCGCGGGGTGACGGTGCTCAACAGTCCGGGGACCATCGATGCCGATTACCGGGGCGAGGTGAAGGTCCTGCTGGTGAATCACGGAGAGGAGGCCTTTACCATTGAACGTGGAATGCGCATCGCGCAGCTCGTGGTGGCCCGGCATGCCCGCGTGTCGTGGGTGAGGCAAGACGCACTGGAGGAGACTGTGCGCGGGCCGGGCGGGTTCGGGTCGACGGGAACCGAGTGAATGTGCCGTTGGCGCTCGGTCCGGGCGGCCTTTGGGGATGCTATTCCGTTCCTGTGACTGTTCTGCTCGCGGGGGACTGATGGGAACGGACGGACGCCCGGCCTTTCTGGATCTCTTCTTGATTTTCGGTGACGGCTCTCCATGTCTCTCGTTGACGATGCACCCGCTAAAATCAACCTCGGACTTCACGTCCTCCGCAAGCGAGAGGACGGCTACCACGAGGTGGAGACGGTGCTCCACCGCATCGACTGGGTGGATACCGTCACGGTTGAGTCCGCGGATTCGCTGTCGATGACGTGCTCGGATCCGTCTCTCCCCACCGACACGGACAACCTGTGTCTGCAGGCAGCTCACGCATTGCGGGAGGCATTTGACGTGTCGGCGGGGGCCGCGCTTCATTTGGAGAAGCGGGTGCCCTACGGGGCTGGGCTCGGCGGCGGGTCCAGTGATGCCGCTACCACGCTGTACTTGCTTGCCCAACTCTGGGAGCTCGACGCCTCTCGTGAAGAGCTTCAAGCGGTGGCGAGCGGAATTGGCGCAGACGTGCCCTTCTTTCTTGGCGACACGCCGGCGGCCCTCGCCACGGGGCGAGGGGACGAGCTGAGTCCACTCCAAACGAACGGCACGCCGTATCGAGTGCCGTACCCCATTCTTATTGTCGTGCCGTCCGACGAAATTTCGACGCCGGAGGCCTATGCCCAGGTCACCCCCGACGAGGACTGGCGTCCTCCCCTCCGGGCTCTCGTGCAGTCGAACGACCTCGCGGCGTGGCGACGAGGTCTCCTCAACGACTTCGAGCGCCCGATCCGGCGCACCCATCCGGCGGTGGAGTCGGCGCGAGCGTGGCTGGCGGACGAAGTGGAGGCGGACTACGTGTCGCTCTCGGGGTCAGGGAGTGCGGTGTACGGGGTGTTTGAAACAGAGAAGGCAGCGGAGGCGGCACATCGAATGGGGCAGAATCGGGAGGAGCGCATGCATCTCATGAACGGGCTGGCTGACGAGTCAGACATGACGGGGCAGACGGGATCGTGACCCGAAATTCAACTGCGCAGTGTCTCCGAAGCGCTTCGCTCGTGAAACCGCTCGACGCTTCCACAGGTAGGTATCCCGATCCGCATTCCCTCCAAGTCACGCATCGAATACATGCTAGATGTCGTCATCATCGGCGCCGGGCCGGTGGGGCTCGCCGCTGGTATTGAAGCGCAGCGGAAGGACCTCGACGCGCTCATCATCGAGAAGGGTGCCCTCTGCAACTCGTTTCTTGGGTATCCCACCCAGATGGAATTCTTCTCCACGCCCGAGCGGCTGGAGATTGGGGGGTATCCGTTCTCGACACGTGAATACAAGCCGCGCCGTGAGGAGGCACTCGATTACTACCGGCGCGTGGCCGTGGCCGAGGACCTGAACGTCAACCTGTACGAGGCAGTGACGGGACTTCGGGGGAGCGACGGCAATTTTACGGTGGAGACTGAAGAGGGGACCTACGAAACCCGAAAGGTCGTGGTGGCCACCGGCTTCTACGACATTCCCAACCGAATGGACGTGCCGGGGGAGGACCTCGACAAGGTGCGGCACTACTACAAGGAGCCGTTCCCGTACGCTTTGACCGATGTGGCCATCGTGGGCGGGGGCAACTCTGCGGCGAAAGCGGCGCTGGCATGCTACCGCCACGACGCCAATGTGACGATGATCGTGCGGAGCGGGGCCCTCGACGACGGCGTGAAGTACTGGATCAAGCCGGACGTAGAGAACCGGATTGAGGAGGGGTCGATTGACGCCTACTTCAACACGACTGTGAGCGCCATCGAGGAGGATGCCCTCCACCTCGACACGCCTGAAGGATCCACACAGATCGACAACGATTTCGTCTTGGCCCTTACCGGGTACAAGCCCAATTATGACCTGCTGGACCGATTAGGCATTGCCATCCGAGACGACGAGGATCGTACGCCGGTGCACGACGAGGAGGGGGAAACCTTCGAGACGAACCGGGAGGGGGTGTATCTCGCCGGCACCATCTGCGGGGGATGCGACACGAGCCGATGGTTCATTGAGAACGGCCGGTTCCACGCGGAGAAGATTGTGGATCACATGGTCTCCCATCTCGACGCCGAGCCCGTGGCTGTTTGATTCTGTTTCGTGTGTACGTTTGTAAGTATGAAAGTGCGGAAGTGTGGTCGGCTTGCCCGAGATGTGATCGTCTGGAAAGACGTGGGAGACACCTCTGTACATCCATACTTCCAAACCTACATACGCCCATACAAAACCCCCACCCATCCGAGCAGACAGGTAGGGGGCTTTGCGGTTCGATAAGAGGAATTCCGAACAAACAGGTTACTCCACGTTCACTGCTCGAACGCCTTCCACGCCGTCGAGGTTGGCAATCGCCTCCAGCACGTCCTCGGGGATGTCGTCGTCCACGTTGACGGCCGTGAGCGCCATTTCGCCGCGCCCCTTTCGGCCGAGGGCGAGGGCGCCGATGTTGATGTCGGCCTCTGCCAGCAGGCTTCCCACCTTGGCCAGCATGCCGGGCCGGTCGATGTTGCGGTAAAAGAGCATCTCGCCCTCCGGCGCCGCCTCCAGGTCGTACTCGTCGACGCGGACAAGGCGCAGGTTTTTGCCTTCCAGAAGCGTACCGGCCACGACGTGCTCCGCGTCGTCGGTTTCGGCCACGACCTCAATGAGCGTCGTGTAGCTGCCGCCCTCGGCTTCTCGTTCCTCCCGAAAGCGGAGCCCGATTTCCTCCGCCAGCACGGGGGCGCTGATGAAGTTGACCGGCTCGTCGGTCCACTGATTGAGCGCGCCACGCAGGGCCGCCACCGAGAGTACTTCGGCGTAGCGACGTGGCACCTCGCCCCGGCAGCGCACCGTGAGGCTCTGTACGTTCTGATCGCTGAGCTGGTAGGCGATCTGCCCAAGTTTGTCGGCGAGCTGCATGTACGGTTGCACCTCGTCCTTCCCGGCCATCTTCAAGGCCATGCCGTTCACGGGCGTGTCCACCGGCTTACCGTTCAGGGCACTCACCACCTGTTCGGTAATCTGCTTGGCCACCTTCGCCTGGGCGGCTCCGGTTGTGGCGGCGATGTGCGGCGTAGCCACCACATTGTCGTGGGCGATGAGCTCGTGGAGAAAATCCGACTCTGGGGGCTCTTCGGAGTAGACGTCGACCGCGGCCGCCGCCACCTCTCCGTCGTTGAGGGCGTTCAAAAGATCCTGCTCGTCTACGATGCCACCGCGGGCGCAGTTTACGATGCGGACCTCATCCTTGCACTGGGCGAGCTCATCGGCCGCAATCATGCCCCGGGTCTCGTCGTTCATCGGGGCGTGGATGGTGATGAAGTCACTTGTCTCCAGCAGTTCGTCGAGCGAGACGAGCGAGACATCAAGCCGATTGGCGACCTCTTCCGACACGATCGGGTCGAAGCCGACCAGGTCCATGCCGTAGCCCTGCATGCGCTCGGCCACGGCGCGACCTACTTTGCCAATCCCGACAATGCCAAGCGTTTTGTCGTGGAGCTCCGCGCCGGCAAACTTGCTCTTGTCCCAGTTGCCGTCTCGCAGCGAGCGATTCGCCTGTGGAATGGTGCGAGCCATTGCCTGAAGCATTGCACAGGCGTGCTCGGCGGTGGAGATGGTGTTGCCGTCCGGGGCGTTGCAGACCAGAATGCCCTGGCGCGTGGCGGCGTCGAGGTCGATGTTATCTACGCCGACGCCGGCCCGACCGATGACCTCCAGGTTGTCGGCATGCTCAATGAGGTCCGGGGTAACAGTGGTGCCGCTACGCACGATCCATCCGTGAGCGTCCGCCAGATGCGCCTTGAGGGTCGCCTCGTCGTAATCGAACAACTCGACGATGTCCACGTCGTTCTCGGACAGAATTTCGTGCCCGAGAGGGTCGATGGGATCGGTGATGAGAACGGTGTGAGACATGTAGGGTCGGGGTGCTGGTTGGTCAAGAAAGCCAGAGGCCATCCTGTTAACTAAGGCCTGGGGTGGGGGGAATGGTAGGAGATCGGCGTAAAAAAACCGCCAAGTCTCCCGGAAGATGGTAGGGCAGGGCGGGAGAAAGCGGCGGAGCATTCCTCTGCGTTTCAGTTCGCCATCCGGCCTGGAAAACCGTCTGCGGCGAAGAGAAGGGAGAAATCAAAACAGGTTTTGAATCCAGTGACGAAGGTCGCCTACGCCGCGATTGGTGTTAGCAGAGGTGAGAATGACGGGGCGATCCAGGCCCAACTCGTCCAGGCACTCTCCGATGCGGCGCTGGGCCTGAGCGCGGCCGTTGCCGGAGAGCTTGTCCGCTTTGGTGAGGGCTAGCAGATGCGGACGTTCGGTTTGGGACAGGCGGTCGATGAGGGCAATGTCGCTGTCCATGGGCGGATGGCGGCTGTCGATAAGTTGCACCACCCCCCGGAGTGGGGAGCGTTCCGCGAGGTATCGTTCCTGCAATTGTGCCCACTGCGCGCGCTCAGATTTGGGGGCCTTCGCGTAGCCGTAGCCTGGAAGGTCGACCGCGTAAAAGCGGCTGTCGATCAAAAAGAAATTGAGTTGCTGCGTCTTGCCGGGCGTCTTGCTGGTGTAGGCCAGGTTCTTCCGGCCCAGCAGGGCATTCAGCAGTGAACTCTTGCCGACGTTCGATCGGCCGACGAAGGCAACCTCCGGCCGGCCGTCGTCAGGCAGCTGGTGCCAATGGGCAGCGCCGATTTCGAAGGTTGCCTGATCGAGCATTTCGGGGAGGGAGAAGGGCGTAGGGTACGGAGGGACCGGTGTCTGTAGACGCGCCGTCCCGATGTGGGATCCCAGTCTCCCGCGCATCAAGGGGATGGGAGCGTGGACGTGGGGGGGCGAGCGCGGAAGACTGGGCGTGGGGGCAAGCGACAGAGCGGAAGCCCTAGAGGCGAGGCAGAGCGGGGAAACAGCTTTTCCTCACGAACGCCCATACTCCCACACCGATCATGCAGCAAAGAATGGGGCCGATCCCGACCGCCAGCGATCACGGCAAGCAGGGAAGATCGGAGGCTATCCCATGACCTCCTTTACAGTCTCACCGATAAGCGCCGGGTTCTTCACGACCGTTGCCCCTGCCGATTCGAGGGCTTCGAACTTGGCTTCGGCCGTTCCGGAGCCGCCGGACACGATGGCACCGGCGTGGCCCATGCGTCGTCCCGGAGGAGCCGTGCGACCCGCGATGAATCCGAAGACGGGCGTATTCATGTGATCGCGGATGTATTTCGCGGCCTCCTGTTCGTCGGAGCCGCCAATTTCCCCAATGAGGACCACGCCTTCCGTCTCAGGGTCGTCTTCAAACATTTCTAGAGCGTCGATAAACCGCGTGCCGATCACCGGATCGCCCCCAATGCCGACGGCGGTGCTCTGTCCGTATCCGGCTCGGGTAAGCTGATCGACCGCTTCGTAGGTGAGGGTCCCGGATCGGGAGATGAGCCCAATCGGGCCGGGTTCAAAGATCATGGCCGGCATAATGCCCACTTTTGCCTCGCCGGGCGTAATGGCGCCCGGGCAGTTCGGACCGATGAGGTGGGCGCCCTGCTTCTTCACGTAATGATAGGTCGGCTTCATGTCCGCCTGTGGGATGCCCTCCGTGATGCACATGATGACCTCAATCCCCGCGTCGGCGGCTTCTTGAATTGCGTCCGCAGCAAATGGGGGCGGTACGAAAATGATCGAGGCATTGGCATTTTCGTACTCGACGGCCTCCGCCACGGTGTCGTACACCGGACGGTCGAGGTGGGTCTGGCCGCCCTTGCCGGGCGTAACGCCGGCCACCACGTTGGTGCCGTATTCGATCATCTGCTCGGCGTGAAACGAGCCTTCCGATCCGGTTAGGCCCTGGACTACCAGGCGCGTGTCGTCGTCGACGAGGATGCTCATGCGATTGAAGGGTTGTTGCGTGACACGTGAGGCGGGAGGCGAAGCCGGTCGTTCCGAAGAGGAGGAGACGACCTAGCCCATTGCACGGGTGATGGTAGGAGCCAGCGGGCGCAACCGCAAGATCTTTGCGCATTTCTATTCTGACGGGCGGTGTGGCCCAGGCGTGGCCCGATGGGAGGGGGCGTTGGGGTCAATTCAAGTGGTCGACGTGGCGGAGCGTAGTGGGCTCCAGCAGGCGGTTGATTTCATACTCCAGAAGATCACGGAGGCGCCAGCCGGTGGGTAACTCGCCTTGGGTGACCTCCGCGAATAGCGAGATGCGACCGCGCGTGGCGCGCATGGCCTGCTTCTCGGTTCCCTGCGGAGAGGGATGGAAGACTTCGAATGTAAAGCCGCGGTAGGAGTCGTCGTTCATGAGAGATCAGACCCGAGGGTGCAGAACATGGCGAAAGGACACTCGACCCCCCGACGATCGGTCGGGGAAGTCACCTCCTCACAACGTCCACCTTCAAATCGAGTTCGCTGTTGTGACCGTGATCGCTGGCTCCTACGTTACTAGCGGTTCCCATCAGAATGTTCAGAAACGCATGTCGCCATGGCCTGGAGTTCCATTCTTGACCAGGATCGGGTCGTCGAAACTCTGCGTCGTGCCCTTTCGCAGGATCGAGTAGCGCATGCCTATCTGTTCCACGGGCCGGAGGGGGTGGGGAAGCGGGCCGTAGCGCTGGAGATGGCTCGTGCACTCCAGTGCACGGAGCAGACCGAAGAGGCGTGTGGGGACTGTCAGGCCTGTCGAAAGACGGGGCGTATGGTGCACCCCGACGTGCATGTGCACCTTCCCCATCCGTGGAGCGAGGAGGCCGATCGGGACGAGGAGGACATTGGCAAGCGAATCCAGCGTCTTGGCGACAATCCGTACGCTGCCGTCGATTTTGTGCGGCGTCCCTCGCTTTCCGATCCCACGGAGACCTCGAACAAGCAGGTGCTTTACCGTATTGAGCAGGTACGGCAGGACTTGATCAAGCCCATGAGTCTGGCGCGGGGAGAAGGGCAGTACAAGGTCAATATTCTCATGGACGTAGAAAAGATGCGGGAGGAGGCGGCCAATGCCTTTCTCAAACTGCTTGAGGAGCCCCCGCCGCAGACGATTTTTCTGCTTACGACCAGCCGGCCCGAGCAGCTCCTGCCGACCATTCTCTCGCGCTGCCAGCGCCTACGATTCGATCCGCTGCTGCCGGAGTCGATCGAGTCCGCCCTCGTGGAACGGAATGAAATGGCCCCCGATGCGGCCGCCATGCTGTCTCGGATGGCCGACGGCTCGTACAGCCATGCCCTCGATCTTGCCCGAAACGAGGCGCTGATGACCAGTCGCGAGCGTGTGCTCGACTATTTTCGGGCGGCCTATACCCAAAAGGTTGAGTCGCTCACCGGTTGCATTCAAACTCTCTCTAATCAGGGGCGTGAGCAGGTGAAAATCGTCCTTCAACTGATGCTACGGTGGGTACGAGACCTCCTGCTGTACCGCTCGATGGGGGAGGAGGCCCCCCTCGTGAATGTGGATCAGAAGGAAGCAGTGGCGCGCTTCTGCAAAAACCTACCGGACGCCGACCTAAAGGGAATGGTTGGGCTGGTAGAAGAGGCCATTTATCTCACCGAGCGGAACGTGCAGGTCTCACTCGTGCTCACTGCCCTTGCACAGTCGCTGGGCAAAGCCATGCGGGGAGGAACGGTCGATTCGTTGTATGTGCCCCTGCCGGAGGCCGAACTCCGGACGGCGTAATCTGCTGTCACACGTCGGTTTTCCCTGCCAAAACGAGAAGCGAGCTGTGTTTACCCCATCTACCGAGTCGCCACTGCTCACTAACCGTTGTCGTCTCCCCCAACGGTCGCTCTGGTTTGGGCGCGCACTTCTGTACGAGGATCGAGTGCGGATTCAGGGATGGACGTGGCGTGGCCGATACGAACGCGTGATTCCGACGGATCGGATCGATCGGGTGCAGTGGTGGGCTGTGATTGACGATGTGAACTTTATGCTGCACCTGAAAGACGGCGGCGCCGTGCCTCTGCAGCTTTTGAAGGGGGCCGGGACCTGGAACGTAAAGCTTCACGATCTGCTCGGGCAGAGTCTGATGGCACATCATTCCCCCCCGTCCGTTCAACGAAAAGACGAGAAAGTGTCGTCTTGAGTGTCGGTGATTTTGAGCACCCCGCGTTTCTTTCTACACTTCTCGGTAAGGTGGTTATGGATCGGTCTGCGCCTACATGGCACCGTACGTTCTTGTTGAGGCGTTTTCTCCCGCTGCTCGCAGTGGGGCTTTTGGCTTCTGGGCCGGCACAGGCGCAGACGAGCCCGTCGCCGGAAACACCGGATAGTGTCCTCGTGCAGGTGGACGAGCTGCGGGGGGACGGGCGTTTCCAGAAGGCCATTTCCCGGCTCAAGACCCTTCGCCGTGAATACGGAGACGACGTCGAGATCCTCTGGCGGTTGTCGCTCACGGAGGTTGATCTTGCGAAAACACTGGAGGAGAAGGACGAACGGAAGCCCCACTATCGGACGGCACTGGCGTTTGCGGACACGGCCCTCACAGTGGACTCCACGAGTGCGCATGCTCATCTTGCGAAGGCCGTGGCGGAGGGGCGCATCGCGCTGGACGCGGGGACCCGCGAGCGCGTACAGCGGTCTCGGGCCGTGAAGACGCATGCCGATCGGGCAATCGAACTGGATGACACGTTGCCCGGCGCGTATCACACGCGCGCACGATGGAACCGAGAGGCGTCCGATCTCAATTTTTTCGAGCGTGCGATCGTGAAAACGGTCTATGGCGGTCTGCCTGAGTCTTCGTTTGAGCAGGCGGTTCGGGACTTCAAGCGAGCCATCGAGTTGGAGAATGTGCGCTTTCATCACCTGGAGTTGGCCAAAACGTATCTCAAGATGGACCGGACGGCCGAGGCACGAAGCGAGTTGCAGACCGTGCTCGAACTTCCGGCCCGGGAGCCGTTCGACCAGCAGTACAAAACGGAAGCGCAAACCCTTCTGGAGGAGTTGGAATAAAAAACGGAGACTCTGCATCTTCCGATTCCGTCCTCTCGTTCTCCGTGTGGGAGGGGGCAAAAGCTCTCTGTTCTTCTGTGGGGAGGATGAGGGATTGGGGAGACGAGTTAGCTACCGGACACTTTTCAATTTCGCGGTTGTGGGCACCGAAAAATCTCTGGCGATTCCGCTGATCTTTCTTTCGAGATCGCTACCTATGAGCGAAACTGCTCAAAAGTGCACCAACGATTTCCCGGTTCCCTAACGTCACTCCTGGACATCCGAGATGTCCAAACTTGATTTGGAGCCTATAAATTCGTAGGTCAGATAGGCTCTGGCCATCTAGATGGCCTAGATCGGGGTCTGGAGCGACGGCTGGAGAAGATTTTTCGGTGCTCTGAGCAAACTGTCCGGTAGGTAGGGAGACGAGTAAGTTTCCGGCTCATTTACATGCACGCCGGAACGACGGCGGGGGAGGGCAATGCGACTTTTGTTCGTTTTCGTTTGTGAACCCCGTTAGAGCGCATGCCGTATTCCGCCGAGATTAGCCGCCAGCAGCCCACCGCGTTTCTCTTTCTTCTCGATCAGTCGGCGTCCATGCAGGATCCGTTTGGGGGCGCCGAGCAAACGGGAGATGCGGCTCCGAGCAAGGCGCGCGTGCTCGCCGACACGGTGAACCAACTTCTGCAAAACCTGGTCTTGCGGTGTGCGAAAGAGGAGGGGGTGCGCGATTACTTCCACGTCGGCGTCGTTGGGTACGGCGAGCGGGTGCAGCCGCTCATCCAGCCAACCGGGGAGTATGAGACCGGCACCGGGCTGGTGCCCATTAGTCACCTCGCCGACCGTCCTCGTCGCATGGAACAGCGGGTAAAGGAGGTGGCGGATGGGGACGGAGGGATCACCGAGCAGCGCGTGAAAACGCCGATCTGGTTTGATCCACAGGCGAAAAATGGCACGCCGATGTGCCAGGCGCTCGATCTGGCCGCACAGACGGTGCGCGGCTGGATCGACGATCATCCTTCCAGTTTCCCCCCTGTGGTGCTCAATGTGACCGATGGGGAGGCGACCGATGGGGAGCCCCTTCGCTACGCGCAGCAGCTTCGCGAATTCGCGACGGATGACGGCGAGGTGCTTCTTTTCAATGTGCACCTCTCTGAGTCGGAAGCTCCTCCCGTTGAGTTGCCGTCGAGCCGGGCCGAGTTGCCGCCCGATGACGAGTACGCCGAGACGCTCTTCCAGATGTCGAGTCGGTTGCCGTTTTCAATGCGATCGGCGGCCGAGCAGGAGGGGTATACCGTTGATCTCGACACGCGGGGGTTCGTCTTCAACGCCGACCCGACGGCCCTGGTAGCCTTGCTGGAGATTGGAACGCGGCCCAGTAACCTACGGTGAGAAGAACCGTTGATAACCTGCTTCGTGGATCGATACGATGCCTGAGGCACCGTGGGCGACGTCACAGGCCGTAGACAATCCGCCAGACAGGTTCTGAGGCTCGTAATCTTCCTGCTAAGCGTTGCTCCCCCTTGTAATGACTGACGGAGTGTCCTCCTCGTCCCGTTCTCACAAGCGCATCGCGGTTGTGGGGCCGGTGCATCCGTACCGGGGGGGCATTGCCCACTTTACCGAGAAAACGGTCGAAGGGCTGGCCGGGCGCGGGCACGACGTTCTTCCCGTGAGCTTTTCGCGACAGTATCCGGAGCTGTTGTTTCCGGGAAAAACACAGTACGAACCGGATGAACAGGCCCCGCCGGCGGTACGGGGGGCCCCGCGCCTCCTCGACACGCTCAATCCGCTCTCCTGGCTTCGCACGGCCCAGTGGCTGCGCGAGCAGGCCCCTGACGCTGTGGTCTTCCAGTACTGGATGCCGTTCTTTGCCCCAGCCTACGGCATTGTCGCGTGGCTCCTTCGATGGGCGGGCATCCCGTCCTTCGCCGTGGTGCACAACGCGCTGCCCCACGAGCGGCACGTCGGCGACGCGTGGCTGAGCCGCGTCTTCCTGAAAGCGTGTGAGGGACACATCGTGATGTCCGACGCGGTGGCCGACAATCTTCGTCCCCTCCGTCGTCCGGAGGCGCCAGTGCGTCGGATCGAGCATCCGGTCTATGATCGATTCGGGGAGCCCATTCTTAAAGGAAAGGCCCGAGCGGCACTCGGGCTTCCCCTGGAGGCGCCGGTGCTTCTGTTTTTCGGCTTTGTGCGGGAGTACAAGGGGCTGCACGTGCTGCTGGAGGCACTGCCTGCGGTACTGGATGCGTTGCCGGATGCTACTCTCGTGGTGGCGGGGGAGCCCTACGGCGATCCGGAGCGCTACCGTCGTCTCATTCGGGCCCACGGCCTGGACGACCGGGTGCACTGGTACGACGAATACATTCCGTCCGGGGACGTCCCGACGTTCTTCTCAGCCGCCGACCTGGTGGTCCAGCCCTACGTGTCGGCCACCCAGAGCGGGGTGGCGCAGATTGCAACGCACTTCGAGGTGCCCATGATTGTGACGGATGTTGGGGGCCTTGCGGAGACCATCCCGCACGAGGAGGTGGGGTTCGTGGTCCCGCCGGAGGACCCGTCGGCACTCGCGGAGTCGGTGGTGCGGTTCTTCGACGACAACTGGCAGGAACGGCTCACCGACGGCGTTCGCGACCTCAAACAGCGCCAACACCCCGACCGCTTGTTCGAGGCCATCGAAGCGCTGATCACAGTCGCAGAGGACTGAGTTTGTCCCGTCCCGACCAATAGGAGGGAGAAGGACGGCCCCATGAGAATGGCGGTGCCCTGCGAAGTGTATTGCATGCCAATTCAATGGCACCAGCCGTATTAAAGGAAAATGGACGCCCCTGGGGGGAGGACTCTGTGGATTCGTTACAATTTGAAAGAGGCTCATTGCTGAGGGCTGTTATCTCTCGGGGCGCTTCTTTAGAATAGATCCAAATAAAATCCAGGATTAAGCGGAATGCCATTATGAAACGATTTCTCGGAAGCGGTCTCGTTTTTCTACTGTTGCTGACGAGCATTGGATGTCAGCAAAGTGAACAGGACGAGCTCGTTGTGTACAATGGGCGAAATGAAGCCCTCGTCGACACGCTGGTGAAGGAGTTCGAAAAGAAGACGGACATCCCGGTGAGCGTGCGGTATGGAACCGATCCACAGCTCTTGTCGGCCTTGAAGGAGGAGGGCGACCAGAGTCCGGCGGACGTGTTCTGGGCCAACACCACAGGAGCGCTCACGCAGGCACGGTCGGCGGGTATGCTGACGAAGCTGCCCGATTCGTTGCTGTCCATGCCGGGGTCGTTTGTGCCCGAGAGTGGCATGTGGGCACCGGTGACGGCGCGGTTTCGCGTTTTGGCCTACAACTCCGACGAGATCAATCCGGACGATCTTCCGTCGTCGGTTCTCGACTTGCCCGACCTCGATCAATATGAGGGACGTGTGGGGTGGACGCCGCCGTACTCCAGCTTCCAGGACTTCGTGACGGCGCTGCGAGTGCTCCACGGGCCGGACACGACGCGCACGTGGCTCAACGGGATGCAGGATCTGAATCCGAAGGGCTATTCGTCCAATACGCCCATGATTCGGGCACTTGCGGCCGGAGAGATCGACATTGCTCTTACGAATCACTACTACGTGCTCCGCCTCAAATACGGGGGGGCTGAGGGGTATTACGAGGAGGAAGAAGAGGGGGAAGAGGAAGAGCATGAGGAAGAAGAGGGCACTCCGTCTCCGAATGCGCCAGTCGAAACGTACCACTTCCAGGACGGAGACGTCGGGAATCTCGCGCTCGTGACCGGCGTGGGACAGTTGGCGACGAGCGACCAGCCGGAGGACGCACGACGGTTCATTCGCTTCCTGTGGTCGGACACCGCCCAGCAACTGGCCGCGACGCAGGTAAACGAGTATCCGGTCGTGGAGAACGTGCAGGTGCCGGAGTACATGACGCCCGTGAAGGAGGTTCTGCCGAAGAGTCCGACCTTTGATTTCGAGCGCCTGTCGGACCTCGACGCTACCCTCAAGCTGCTACGGGAAGAGGGGATCCTTTAACTTCCGACATCTCGCGCTCCACTTCCCGGTTTGCCTCTCGTTTCACCGTCAGGTGAGGCCAGGGCGCACCGGAGTGGAGCCCCCACCACGAGATTGGCTGTACGGTATCTGTGCCTGAGTTGCAGCAACATCCTTCTACAGACCAGGACACGCACGGGCGAGCGGCGGAGCACGAGACGGCTTCGTGGGCTCGCCCGTGGTCACTTGGGGTTGAGGTGCACGAATGGTATCTCTGGGCACCGGCCCTCTTTGTGGTCGTCGGGGTTCTGATTCCGATTGCCTACTTGGTGCTGCGGGCGCTAGAGGCGGAGCCGGCCCAGCTGGCAGATCTGGTGATTCGGACCCGCACGCTGTGGCTGCTTTGGAATACGGTCACGCTCACCGTTGGGGTTCTGGTGTGCACAACGGCGATTGCGTTTCCGATGGCCTGGCTCACGGCACGCACGAACCTGTGGGGCCGCCGGGCCGTCACCCTGCTCGGCGTGCTCCCGCTGGCCGTGCCGGGATACGTCATGGCCTACGTATTGCTGGCCACGACGGGAGGGCACGGCACGCTGGCTCAGTGGGTCGGAATCACGATTCCCCGATTGAGCGGATACACGGGGGCCTTGCTCGCACTCAGCCTCTACTTGTTTCCCTATCTGTTTCTCAATCTCCGAACGGCCCTGCTGGACCTCGATCCGGCTCTTGAAGAATCGGCTCGAGCGCTGGGGTATGGCCGATGGGAGGTGCTGTGGCACGTCATCCTTCCGCAGCTTCGCCCGGGCTTTTTGGCGGGCGGATTGCTTGTGGGGCTGCACGTGCTTGGGGACTTCGGCGTTGTGTCGCTGATGCGGTTTCGGACGTTCAGCTATGCGCTGTATTTGCAATATACGGCCTCGTACGATCGCATCTATGCGGCCTGTTTGGCCTTGATGCTGCTCGTGTTGACGATCGCCGTGTTGTTTTTGGAGGCTCGATTGCTCCGGGGACTGTTGCTGCACCGGACCGGAAGCGGGGCCGGTCGTTCGGCGACGCGCATCCAGCTCGGGGGCTGGAAATGGCTTGGCTATCTGTTCGTGGGAGTCGTGGGCGTGACGTCCGTTGGCATTCCGGTGGTTACGGTCCTGTACTGGATGGGAGCCGGAGCGACCATTCCGTGGGCGGGGCTCCAGGAGGCCCTCGTTGGGTCGGTTTCGGCCTCAGTTCCCGCCGCGTTCCTGGCCACAGCTCTCGCCCTGCCGATCGCGTATCTGGGCGTGCGGCGTGCGTCAAAAGGGACCCGGGTTCTGGAGCGGCTTGCCTACTTTGGGTACGCCACTCCCCCACTGGCCTTTGCCCTTGCGCTCATCTTCTTTACGCTACGCACGGTCTCACCGCTATATCAAACCCTGACCCTGCTCATTGTGGCCTATGCGCTTCACTTCTTGGCCGAAGCCATCGGGCCGGTCCGAACCGCTCTTTATCAGGCCTCCCCCCAGCTCGAGGAAGCCGCGCGATCTCTGGGACGGTCGCCCTTTCAGGCGTTCGTTGAAACGACCCTCCCGCTCCTGCGCAAAGGATTGCTGGTGAGTGTGGCCCTTGTGTTTCTGTCGGCGATGAAAGAGCTGCCGATTACGTTTTTGCTGTCGCCCATCGGCTTTCGGGCCCTTGCGTTGAAGGTGTGGAGCCACGCAGAAGCGGCGATGTTTGCCGAGGCGGCTCCGTATGCTCTCGCCATCATGGGCGTGTCTGCGGCGTTCGTTGGCCTGTTGCTGGTGCGTGAGCGATGAGTTTGGCGTCCCGACCCAGGAAACGCCCGCGTTACAATGCGGAAGGGGCATCCGGAGAAACGGTGAAGGCCGAACGTATTGCCGGGGCAGCAATTAGATCTACGGCGCAGACGGAGTGCTCTTCCCTTGCTTTGGATGGGAATCGATCTACTATGAACTCCATTCTCCAGGTGGACGCGTTGACGAAGCGTTTTGGCCCCGACATGCCTCCGGTGGTCGATCGGGTCAGCTTCGACGTAGAGGACGGGGAAATCTTTGCCCTCCTGGGGCCGAGTGGCTGTGGCAAGACCACGACGCTTCGGTGCATTGCCGGGGTGGAGCGGCTCACGCAGGGCACCATTCGAATGCGCGATCGAGTGCTTGATGGAGACGGTGCGCACGTTCCTCCCGAGAAGCGGGGGATCGGGCTCGTATTCCAGAATTATGCACTGTTTCCGCACCTCACGGTGCTCGAAAACGTGTTTTTCGGTCTGCGGGACGGCTCCGAGGCGGAGCGGGCGGAACGGGCGCGTGAGGCACTGGAGATGGTAGACCTCAAGGGGTTTGAGGATCGGCGTCCGCAAAACCTCTCGGGCGGACAGCAGCAACGGGTGGCTCTTGCTCGGACCCTTGCTCCCGAGCCAGATCTCATCCTATTAGACGAGCCGTTTTCCAACCTTGACGCGCTGCTTCGGGAAGAGACCCGGCAGGAGGTGCGGCATTTGCTCAAAGACAAGGGCATTAGCGCCGTCCTCGTCACACACGACCAGGAAGAGGCACTGTCGTTTGCCGATCGGTTGGCCGTCATGCGGAGTGGGCAGCTCGATCAGGTCGGCACGCCTGAAGACGTGTACTACCGACCCCGCACGCTCTTCGTGGCGCAGTTTCTGGGCCGAACCAATCTGCTTTTGTCTCAGGCCTCTGGCAGTGAGGCCGACACCCCCCTCGGCCGCGTGCGCCTTGACCGAGACGCCGACGGCACAGTTCTCGTCTCCTTGCGTCCAGAGCACCTCACGATTGCCGCGCCAGAGACCGCCGAAGGGCCCATCGGCACCATTGTCGATCGGGCCTTCAAGGGACACGACATTACATATCGCGTGTCCTGTGATGGCAATGAGTACCTCGTTCATACCAACAACCGAGAGTTGTATGAAGCGGGGGACACGGTGGGCCTACAGCCGCTGGAGCCCGCCGTGGTGCTGGAGCGGCAGTCTACCCCCGCCGACGTGCCCACTGGTGTGACGCCCGAACCGTCCGAGTCGGCGTAGACCCTGTTCGTACTGACGACGCTCGCTGGCCTCGCTGTCGGGACGTTTGCGCCGAATGGAGGAAGCGGGCCGAAGAGGCCGAGCCGGGAGCCGGTCGTGTCTATGGTCGGTTTTCCCGGCAGCATGACCGCGCGTGCACTGAAAGGAGCGCCGGAGACCGATTGGGAAAGGTGAGTCTTACTGGTTGGGCGTCAGCGGAATACGGAGATACGCGTGAGTATATTTGGGGCGCATATGGAGGGCTCTTGATTGCGCCCTCGGCAGTCCTTAGGTTCCTTTGAAATCAACATCGGAGCCCCCGTCGCATCGTCGCACCGATTCTCGTCTGCGAATCGGGGCTCTACCGGCGTACGCTTCCCTCTGCTCATTTCTGGACACTGCCCATGGACGCGCTGAACGTTTCTCTGTTGACCGACGCCGTGCAGGCCCTCCAAAATCCGGCGGCGTTTCTCGTTCTGTTCGTGGCTCTTTTTTTGGTGGGCAAGTGGCTCAACGATCTGGTAACAGATCATGCTCTGAACAAAGAGTTGACGGAGAAAGATAATCCTGCCCTCGCGATTAGCACAGCGGGCTACTACCTCGGGATCATCATTGTTTTTATCGGGGCCGTCATCGGGCCGTCGACGACGCTGCTGTGGGACGTGTTGCTGGTGGGAGGATACGGGCTCGGGGGTATTGTTCTGTTGCTGTTGTCTCGTGTGATTAACGACCGACTGATTCTTCGGGGCTTCTCGGCACAGCGAGAGCTCATTGAGGATCAAAATCCGGGCACCGGGGCTGTGCTCTTTGGCAGCTACGTGGCGTCGGCCCTTATCGTGGCGGGGAGTATTCAGGGAGAAGGTGGGGGGCCGCATACGGCACTCGTCTTTTACGCACTCGGGCAGGTGGCGCTCATCGTCTTTACCTGGCTGTACGACTGGATGGCTCCATACTCGCTTCTCGATCAGATCGAGCAGGACAATACGGCGGCCGGTGTGGGGTTTGGAGGGGCCCTCATTGCCATCGGCATTATCGTGATGCGGGCCGTGTCGGGCGACTTCCTGGGATGGGCCGCCGACCTGCAGTATCTGGGCTGGAATGTGCTGTTGGTCTTTGTCTACCTAGTGGTCGTGCGTCTCTTCTTCGACCGGGTTCTCATCCCGAATAGCGATCTCAGTGTGGAGATTACCCGTGATCGCAATGTGGGGGCGGGCCTGCTGGAGGGCGCTGTCTCGATTGGCTTTGCCGCGGTTCTCTTCTTCGTGCTCTAGCAGGCCGTTTCGGTCCCGATCTTCACTTCTGACGATCCTTCACATCAGTCATGGCTGCAGACGACACAGGCGATTCGGAGAGCGCAGGATGTCAGCAGTACGGGTGTGGGTGTGCCGGCGTTGGGGCAGCGCTCGTGGTGATTGCGATTGCGGTGTCCCTTCCGTCGGCAAGCTCATTCTCGACGCTCGAGGTGTTCTTTGTGCCCGCGTTTCTCCTCATTCCGGGGGCCATCTTGGGCTTGGTTGCCCGCAAGTTTGTTCCGGAGACCGACATCCGCGACTGGCTCGGCGTCGCAGGAAAGTACATGCTATGGTTTGCCGGCATTTGTTTAATCAGTGCCATTGGGCTGACGCTGCGGCCCGGGGGATTTTCGTATTACGAGGAGATTCCGGCCGACGGGGGGCTTGTGGGGCCGATTACCATTGAAAAGCAGGACATGCGGCTGGGCGTGGAAGTGGAGCAGTACATTGAGGAGGGGGCTGGGAGACGGTATCAGCGCTGGAGCTTCGTAACCATTGAGCTGCTGGACAATAACAAGGAGTATCTCTCCAGCTTTGGGGGAGAGTTTTGGCACTATGCCGGGTACGACGATGGGTACTGGGAGCAGGATGATACGGAGTACGAAGCGACTCTTGAGGTGCCGTCGTCTGGGACGTACTACCTCCAGCTCCAAACCGAGGCCAACGTCGACATGTCGGAGCTCTCCTCCATCGGGATCCAGTTGGAGGAGCAGGTCTGGTGGGGAAATCCAGCCCCCCTGCAGATGGCCGGGTATGTGGCGTTCTTTCTCGGGGTGATTCTCGTCATCCTTCCCACCGACGGGGCGGTCTCGCTGGGCTTTACGGACCTTTCGGGGCAGTTGAAAGAGGGAACGGAGTTCGACTACCGGGGGCACACCTGGACGGTGCGAGGACATGCCTACTACGATTATGGGGAGTGGCTGGCAGAGGAATGGACGGTCCAGTCGTCGGATGTGTCGGTGAAACGGCCCCGCTATCTCGAACGTGAATACGAAGCGGGCAGCGACTGGGAGGCGTGGTTCTGGTCGACCCCGATCGACATGGACACCCTCCGCTGCACCGATGCACAGGAGTCCGAAGTGCCCGTGGCCGACGTCATGACGGCGGAGGACGACGTCCCGGATCAGATTCAGTACGAAGACGCTGATTTCCGCCTCGACGATTCCGGGACGACCCAACGGGACGGTCGCTCCATTCGGTATCACACGTACAAGGAACGATGGGAGTCCGGCAGCCGGTCCATTACCATTGAGGGCGACCCGTCGGACGAGTGTAGTGCAGTGGTAACGGAGGAGATTAGCAGCAGTCAGATTGCGGTGAAGACGGAGGAGCGTGCCGCCGAGCCTGAATGGGAGGCTGGAGGGGGCGACCTTGGAGGGGAGTTTTAGAGAGGGGCGTCGGGGGGGGCAGGGGGACCGATGTTTTTCTGCACTTGGATAGACCATTTCCATCGGTATGAGTGAACGTGTTGTGCGAATTGCAGTGGCCGTGGTCCTGGGCGGATTGTATGTCGGGTTGCTGGGCTACAGCGTGATGGGCGCCCGCCAGCCGGCGACGGAGGCGGAGCAGCAGACCCGGCGAGGGACGGTGCCCCCGCGGGTGATGTATCACGATGACGATGTGGACGTGTACTCGCGTCGGAGTGTGCGCTCCAGCGGGCAGCGCGGTGGGGGGCTGCGGGGCGGAAAGTAGGGGGCGTCGTGCATTCTGTGTTGGCGCTGGAAGGGAGGCGGCAGTGGGGACCTCGAAGGAGTCATTTCTAAAGGTGTGATGGGATGCGACGGGTGTTGAGCAACAAGAATGTGGTGATCTTCTCGGTCTTTGTGGCCGGGCTGTGCTCCCTCGTCTACGAACTTCTAATCAGTACCACGGCGTCGTACTTTCTGGGGGACAGTGTCCAGCAGTTTTCGATCACCATTGGGCTGTACCTCGCGTCAATGGGGCTGGGGTCGTACATCTCCCGGTTCATCAAGACGAAACTGCTTCGCTCGTTCGTCGTCGTCGAAATCCTGCTCGGGCTGATTGGCGGGCTGGCCGTGCCGCTCTTGTACCTTGCCTATGCGTACGGCACGGTGTTTTGGCCCGTGGTGGTGGGCCTCATCATGGTGATTGGGGCGCTCACGGGACTGGAAATTCCACTTCTGACCCGCATCATGGACGGAGAGGAGTCGCTGGACGTCAATCTGGCGAACATCCTCTCGTTCGACTATTTGGGGGCGCTGCTCGCCACGCTTGCGTTTCCGTTCGTGCTGCTGCCGGTGCTCGGGACCTTTCGGGCATCGCTCACGCTCGGCCTGTTCAATCTCGTGGTGGGCCTCGTGAACCTCTGGTGGTTTGCCGACCGACTGGAGCGCCGCTCGCAGTGGCAGGGGTACGCCTTGTCGGCGGGGACTGCGGTGCTGCTGGGCGGACTACTGGCTGCGTCTGGTCCCATTATGGACCGGTGGAGCAACGATGTGTATGAGGACCGGGTGGTGTACCGCGAGCAGACGCCGTATCAGAAAATCGTGATGACGCGGTGGCAGGAGGACCTGCGCCTCTTCCTCAACGGCAACCTGCAGTTTTCGTCGCTCGACGAGCCCCGCTACCACGAGCCGCTCGTTCATGTGCCGATGGCCCAGGTGCAGGCGCCACGGCGGGTCCTGATTCTCGGTGGGGGCGATGGGCTGGCCGCCCGGGAGGTCCTGAAGTATGAGAGCGTCGAGGAGGTTGTGATCGTCGACCTCGACCCCAAGATGTTCGAGATCGCGCGGACGCACACGGCCCTCACGCGCCTCAACGATCGCAGCCTTCACAGCCCGCGGGTGCGGACCGTGGCACAGGACGCGTTCGTGTTCCTGGAGGAGACGGACCGGCGCTTTGACGTCATCCTGGCCGACCTGCCGGACCCCAACAACGTCTCTCTCGCACGCCTCTACAGCCGCACATTCTACGGCCTTGTCCGTACCCATCTGACTGGGCAGGGCGTTTTCGTCGCGCAGTCCACGAGTCCGTACTTTGCCCGGGAGGCGTTCTGGACGATCCACGAGACCATCGGGGCGGCGGACTTCCCGCACACCTATCCGTTTCACGTCAATGTGCCGTCGTTTGGGGAGTGGGGATTCGTTCTAGCGGCCGAGCGTCCGCTGGACCCGGATGCCGCGGGGCCGTCGGTGGACACCCGGTACCTAAACGCGGCCATCCTGCCCGGGCTCTTTCACTTTCCGAAGGACCTGCGCCCCGACACCGATCACCAGCCGTCGACGCTCGATCGTCCCCGTGTGCTGGACGCCTACCTCGACGGCTGGCGGTACTGGAACTGAAGGGCCGGTGCCGGAGGATCTGCCTCTGGTGGCGGTTCGTTACACACATCGATCTCCTACTTCACACATCCACGCAACCCCATGGGCTTTTTCGATTCACTCTTCGGCGGCAGTGCAGACGAGGACACGTCCTCGGAGGACCCCATTGAGGATCCCTCGCTCGACCAGCTGCGTGAGGGCTATATGCTCGACTACGAGATGCGCACGTGGGAGGTGACCAAGCACGCCAAGTACGACTACGAGGGCTGGCCCGCCGACGAATGGACGCTGGAGACCGGGGACGATCTGATGTTTTTGGAGTACGAGTACGACGACGGCGATGTCTTTCTCCTGTCCGAGCCCGTGGAGATTACGGCGGTAACGGCCGATGGGGAGCCGTTCCGGGCCGTGGTGCGCGAGCAGGAACCGCCCACGACAGTAACGTACGATGGACAAGAGTACGTTCTCTCCGAGGAGGGACCGGCCACGCGCACGGTGGATGACCGGACGAATGAGCTACACTACTGGGTGTACGACGGGGAGGAGGGCTTCGTGGCACTCGAACGCTACGGGTCCAGTGACTGGAACGTGTACGCGGGGCGAGAGGTGGAGCCGTTCGAATTTGACAATATTCTTCCCCGCGCGGCGTCGTAATTTGGGGCGGAGCCCGGAACCTACGTCCGGGCTTCCAATTCGACAGTCGCACTTCTGATGGGCATGCACACCGAGGGCATTCATTCCCCGAATGGATCGTCGTTGTGCAAGGCCTTCGACATGCCAGCCCGAGTGGCGGAATTGGCAGACGCGACGGATTCAAAATCCGTTGCCCTTCACAGGGCGTGAGGGTTCAAGTCCCTCCTCGGGCACTGCTTCTTTCAGCGGTAATCGCCCCTGAGCGGCACTGAAGGCCGGTTCAGGGGCGTTTTCTATTTCGACCGCATCGATGCCGAATTGCACTGAGTTGCATCGAAAAGGAGCTCTGTGGGCAACAGGCGGGAAACGGGGTTCTGGGAATCGCCGCGTCCAGACGCCGACGGCCGACTGTATATTCGTTTCCGATAGGGGCACCCCGAGGTCCGTCACAGGGCGTGAGGGGGCGAGTCTCTCTTCGAGCTCCGACAAGCCCCCACGCCCGCCATCGTCCGAGCGGTCAGGAGTCGGCTGGCACGCGAAGCACCATCGCCAGCCGAGCGTTCGCCGAAAGAATCCGATCGGGAGGACGTAGCCGGACGGCCAGAACCTCTTGGTTGGGAAGATCCACATCGGAGACGTGTTCAACGCGTACGGTGTCCGGTTCCAGCACGTCGTTCATTTCAGCGGCGACCCGCGCCTGTAGGTCAGTCAGCGGCGCCGTAAGGTCCAATGTGCGTCGCAGCGTGAAGAGGCGGTGCGCGACCCTGGCCAAAAACAAGCGGCACGGAAGGGACGCCTCCGCCCGGGCTTCCGCGGCGGCGGAGGGATCGTCGTAGACCGTCGGTTCGTGGACTGACGGAGCGTGTGCGATGCGAAGATCACCGTCGTCGGTTTCGTCCAGAACGACGAAGCCGGCCCGGGCCAACTCTGACTGCATACTTCCCGAAAACTGGGCCGAGAGCAAAGAGGCGTCGTTGGCAGATCCCCCGCAGCCGAACGTCTGTTGCGTCAGGTGCGTGGACCATCCGGTTTCTGCGTAGCTTTGGGCCGCGGCCACGCCCACTGCGAGCGCTCCGCTGCCAAACACCCCCTCATTCTCGTCTACAGCGATGACGGAATCGGAGGCGCTCTTCGTATGAGGGGGGCGGAGCTGTACAGAGGGAAGCGCAAGGGATAAGAAGGAGCTTGCGTCTTCCGAGCGGAGCTGGTCCCACTTGATGTACTCGTCTCCCTGCAGGTGCGGGCGAAGAGAGGGCAACTGGGTCAAGCCCCGCAGGTGCTCCAGGCCAAAGAAGTCTGCGCTCACCGACGCCACCACGGGGGTCTGAAGGCTTTGCCCCGTCCCCGCGAGATCAGCTAGTTGATCGACCTCGACGTGTGAATGCCCGAAGGCGTGGTCGATCATCAGCAGGGAGGTGGGCGGCTCGTCGTTTGCTTCATTGTGCTCGGGCTGTAGCACCTGGTGGTGCAGGGCGTCGTGCAGGTCAGCGCGCCTGCAGGGAAGCACGAGAAGATCGACATTGCCATTCAGGTCAATGTGGGACTCCAGGAAGCGAAGCCCTCGCCACGCAGCCTCCAGTTGCCGAAATTCCGGCACCGTGAGTACGGCGTGCACCTGCGCCGCGATTGCCGAATCCAGCCGATGGAGAATAGAGTCAGCAGCGTCGCGGATCGGGGCCGGATCCGCAGGAGGAGTCGTCTCCGGCTCAGGGGTATCGCCGGTATCCACCATGCTCATGACGCGGTCGAGAGCATCCTCCGGTTGTTGCTGCGGGGACGACACTTCGCGCGAATTGCCGTTTGCCGGTGGCGGTTCCTCATTAAGAAGCCGGTACAACTCGTCGGCCCAGTCGATGCTGAAATCGATCTCATCTAGCTGGTTCCGAAACGCCGTCGGACTCAGTTCGCCAGTTTTGACCTTCTGGACGAGCGAGCGGACGGACAGCAGGCGAGCCGTCGGTGGCATTTGCTGGGCAATCTGCCGTGGGGAAAACGCCTCCAGGGTTGGGAAAGAAAGTGAAACCGTCCATTGGTCCGGCTGATCGCTGAGCCGATTGGGAACCTCTACCTGAAGCTCCGGCCCAAGCTCAGCCTGAAGGTCCGCTACGGTTTTTGGACCGATATGGTGACGGCGGTCCGTTTCCGACCAGTCGGCGGGTGAGCGTTGGGGAGTGAGGTTGCTGACGAAAAGGAGCCGAAACGGCAGGGGAGAGCTCGACGAGGAGTGCGGATCTTCCCGGGGAGTCGTGACAACCTCCGAATCAATTTGGACGTCAGAGGGAGGATCCGATGCAGGAGCGGTCCGAGAGGACGAATCGTCAGTCATGTTTTGAGAAATCGCAATAGGGAGAAGAGGAGAGAACGGAGAGGCGCGCTCCATCACGCTTCGTCTTCAGGGGCAACAGGGCGGAAGGTTCGCATCATTCGTTCGATCTTGGGACCAAGCGTCTTCCGCGTTTTGGGCGTACAACCGGCGATCAGCACGTATCCGGTGGTTTTATGAAGGACGTACATGTGCTCCTGGTAGAGCGTCCGATGAGCGTCGGGGTGCCAACGGTAGATCAGTCGGTGGGCAGGGTGCCCACAGTCAAGTGAGATGGGGTCGTCGATAAGGATACGACACCCGTCGAGCTGTTCAGTCAGACGCCCCCGCTCGTGCTGGGCCAATGCAGATGCGTCTGACGCTTCGACGTCGGGGATTGTCGTAATAGAAAGTCGATGCGTCAGTCCATCGTGCGTAGGCCCTGTGAGCATGTGAGTGGACCGATCGGTCCACCCGTCGTGCGGAAGCGTACAGTGAAACGCATCTGCGTAGTACGGGCAAGGCTCGGCCGTCAACGATGCTGTCGGTGCGTTTCGCTGATTGTCGGGGTGTTGGTCAGTCGACGAGGCGAGATTTTGATAGTACTCGGGAAGATCGTTGCTCACGATGTGTAGTCAATTGTGCAGAACGGAGGGTAAATGTTCAAATAGTGAAAATAGATAACAGGTAAAAATACGGGTATTCCCGATTGAGGGGGGAATGGACGTTCACGACCGCCCAATTCGGGATCCTCGTCTCTGTGGCGGATTGAGACTAGCGGCGTCGGAGGGGGAAGTGCGGGTCGAAGCTTCGGATGATGTGCTCTACCGTTGGGCCGACGATGGGAAGACTATGTTCAGTAAATTGCGCCGATAACCGGTAGCCGACTCCGTGATGGACGACGTACCAGTCTTCCTGGTAGAGCAGTCGGTCGTCTCCTGACATTAACGAAAAGATGCACCGCGATGCCGGACGGTCGTTGTCGAGTTTGGTGCGAGAGCGGGCAAGAAGGTCACCGGGGTCGAGCGATGCGGTCTGTTGTGCAACCCGACGCTCAGCGTAATCAACCACAGAGATTTCCCCTACTTCCGGATTGACACTGATCCGGATGACGTGTTGAAAATTGTCCTGAACGGGGCCTTCTAGGCGGTACGCTGTGTCATTACACCAGAGGTCTCCGACAGACATTGTGAATCCGTCGGCGATGTACGTTGTGGACGGATCGGAGATCAGGTTCTCATGAACTGGGAGCTGCGAACCACGAATCGAGGCAGGGTCCGGCTCTGTTTGGGGAGGAGGCATATCCGTTCCAGCGATTACGGTCACATTCAGCATCGAAGATGTAATGGGCTGAATTTACACCGTTCTAGCGATTCAGGTTTATAAAAATACGGGCTTACGCGTTAATTCACTGTAGGAGAGGGGGCGACTCTGTCAGAATAGGCGAGAGAGGGGAATAGGTAGCCGGAGGTCTACCAGGGGCTGGTACCAACGGGGCAAGCGTTAAAAGACGTTTGGGAAGGGGGCGCTGAACTTAGAGTGTATACCAGCAACCAGGGGACGTGCACGTGCGTGTTCAGCATCGGAGAGAAGGACCATCGGGGGCCGCACGGGGAGGACCCTGATCCGGAGGCGTCGGGGATCCGAGGGCGAGAAGGACGATGAAGACGAAGAATGCGAAGTACCCCTGGGGGCTCCCCGGGCGCGTCGTTGGACGATGAGGGTGCGAGATGATTCGCCGGACGTGGGGGCCCTGTGGCGCACTCTAAAAGTACTTCCTCCCTTCGGTCAGGGCGCACTCTAAAACTGCGTCTAGGACGCCGTTCGACTCCAAGGACGCCATGAGGGTGCAAGCCTTTCAGAGGGCCCATGTCCGTGCGTTATGCCAGCGGTTACTCCCAGGAGAGTATACGCCCTCGACGGCCGGGGGGCAAAGTCCAGATACGACTACGCGGTTTCCACCATTGGGGACGCCTCGAACGCCCGGTTCACAAGCGCCTGCGCATCCTCGTGCAGTCGTTCGAGGTGGGCCTCGCCTTTGAAGCTCTCCGCGTAGATCTTATAGATGGCCTCTGTGCCGGAGGGCCGTGCGACGAACCAGCCGTTGTCGGTTTCCACTTTCAGGCCGCCAATTGGGGCATCGTTGCCGGGCGCTTTGGTTTGGATTGACGTGATCGGGTCCCCCGCGATCTCGTCTTGCGTGACCTGATCCGGCGAGAGGGTTTTGAGTGCCTTCTTTTGGGCAGGCGTGGCCGGAGCGTCCTTGCGCTCGAAGATCGGAGATCCGAGATCTGCCGTCAGTTCCTCGTAGCGCTCGCTCGGGTCTTCGCCCGTGCGGGCCGTAATCTCAGCAGCGAGCAGGCCGGCGATAATGCCATCCTTGTCTGTCGTCCAGACGTGCCCGTTGCGGCGCAGGAAGGACGCGCCGGCGCTTTCTTCACCAACGAAGCAGCACGTTTCGTCTAGCAGCACGTCCACGAACCACTTGAATCCGACCGGCACCTCGTGCACGTCGCGCCCGTGTTTTTCGGCCACGCGGTCGAGGAGGCTGGTGGTGACGACCGTCTTCCCCACCGAGAGATCAGTTGACCAGTCGTCGCGACTCTCGAGCAGGGCGTCGAGGGCCACGCAGAGGAAGTGGTTGGGCGACATGAGGCCGCCGCTGGCCGTCACGATGCCGTGGCGGTCGTGGTCGGTGTCGCAGGCGAAGGCCACGTCGTACTGGTCCTTCAAGTCGATGAGCGACCGCATGGCGGGCGCCGACGACGGGTCCATGCGGATGTTGCCGTCCCAGTCCAGCGTCATGAAGCGGAATGTGGGATCGACCTCCGTGCGGAGCACCTCCAGCGGCAGGTCGTAGTGATCGGCGATGGTCGTCCAGTAGTGCACGCCGGCGCCGCCGAGCGGGTCGACCGCGAAGGAGAGCCCCGAATCGCGGATGGCCTCCATGTCGATGACCGCGTCGAGGTCCTCCACGTAGTTGCCGAGGAAGTCGTGCGTCTGTGTGGTGGCCGCGGCCGTCGCCTGGTCGTAGGGAAGGCGCTCAACGTCCTCCAGGTCGTTTTCCAGTATGTCGTTCGCCCGATCCTCGATCCAGGAGGTCGTTTCCGGACTTGCCGGGCCGCCGGTGGGCGAGTTGTACTTGATGCCGCCGTCGGCGGGGGGATTGTGCGAGGGCGTGATGACGATACCGTCCGCCTGCCCGGCCGAGCGGTCGCGGTTGTGGGTGAGGATGGCGTGCGACACGGCAGGCGTGGGCGTGACCCCATCGTCGGCCGCAATGCGGAGGTCGACCTCGTGGGCCGCCAACACCTCCATGCAGGTGGCGTGGGCGGGGGCCGAGAGGGCGTGGGTGTCCATCCCCAGAAACAGCGGGCCGTCAATGCCGGCCTGCGAGCGGTATTCCGCAATGGCCTGCGCGATGGCCAGAATGTGGTCCTCATTGAAGGTGGTGTCGAACGCCGATCCACGATGGCCCGAGGTCCCGAACGATACGCGCTGCGAGGGAACCGATGGGTCCGGCGTTTTCGTCTGGTAGGCTTCGAGCAGAGCAGAGACGTCAATAAGGGAGGAGTCCGGCGCCGGTTGGCCGGCGAGGTCGTGTGCGCTCATGGTCGGGGAAGCGGATTGGGGAGGATACGGCGTAAAGGGGACGGTCAACAGTAAACGGAATTTCTATCGGAGTCTCCAGGGGCGTTCATGGCGGGCATCGATCATCAGCAAGGAGCGTTTCCCGTTCTCCGCTTTCCATTTCACGCCCAGTGGTGAGCACTACAACAATGTCCCATGTGGGGGCGGGGTCGTAGGCTTTTGCCACATCTTCGTGGCGGCAGCCCGAAACTTTCAGAAAAGCGCGTCGTGTAGCGAAGGTACTAAACATCGACGCCCCAACTTGAGCGACTGACATTCACGCCTGCGTTATGAAAAAGGACCTGCACCCGGAGTACAACGAAGTGACCATCAAGCTGGCGGACGGAACCGAGATCGTCACCCGCTCGACGATGGACAAAGACACTCACGAGTCCGAAGTTGACTCGACGAATCACCCGTTCTACACCGGTCGGCGCCAGTTTGTCGATACTGCGGGCCGCGTCGAGAAATTCAACCGCCGCTACGGCCTCAATCAGGACGACGAGGACGAGGAGGACGACGAAGAGTAGCTGCTGGGCCATCCAAACTGCGAGACTGGGGTCATCCGTCCGCCGGATGGCCCTTTTCTTTTTCCGTGGGAGTACCGCTGCGGACCCCCTCTGGGAGGAGGGCGAGCGGGACGTTCCAACGGTTCATGTCATCTCGGTTTACCGCCATGTCTGATTTCAATCCCGTCCGCTTGATCGCCACAAAACGGGACGGAGAGGCCCTTGCCCCGTCGGATTTGAAGGACCTAGTCGAGGCGTATACCAACGGTTCGGTGCCCGACTACCAGATGAGTGCCTTCCTTATGGCGGCCTACATCAACGGCCTCTCGGACGGGGAGGCGGCGGCGCTAACCGAGGCGATGCTCCATTCGGGCACGCACATCGACCTCTCCGACGTGCCGGGCATCAAGGTGGGCAAGCACTCCACCGGCGGCGTCGGCGACAAGGTGTCGCCCATTCTCGTTCCCGTGGTGGCCAGTTGCGGCGTTCCGGTGGCCAAACTCAGTGGGCGCGGCCTTGGTCACACTGGCGGCACGCTCGACAAACTGGAGTCCATTCCCGGCTTCCGGACGTCCCTGTCCGTAGAAGAGTATCGACGGCAGATTGAGGAGCTTGGGCTCGTTCTTGCCGGACAGACCGGCGACGTGGCCCCGGCCGACAAGAAGATCTACGCCCTGCGTGACGTCACGGCCACGGTCGACTCCATTCCGCTCATTGCTGCGTCCATCATGAGCAAGAAGCTCGCGGAGGGCAATGACGCCCTCGTCCTCGACGTGAAGTGTGGGCGCGGGGCGTTTATGAAAACAGAGCCCGAGGCGCGATCGCTGGCCGAAACGATGACGGCCATCGGAGCGAGGCACGATGTGCCCGCCACGGCGGTTCTCACCAACATGGACGTGCCCCTGGGGCGAACGGTGGGAAACTGGCCGGAGATGGTAGAGGTTATTGAGTGTCTTCGGGGAGAGCACACCGACACGCGACTCATGATGATTGTGCGGGCCCTCGCGGGAGAGATGATTGCGCTTGGGGGAAAGGCGGAGTCGGCTTCGGCGGGACGCGAGCAGGCGCAGCAGGCCCTCAACAGTGGGGCGGCCCTGGAGCGGTTCCGTCAGTTTGTCGAGGCACAGGGGGGCGATCCGCGTCTGATCGACGACCCGAGTGCCCGTCCCGATAGCGACTCGATCGCGGTGGTACGTGCACCGGAGGGAGCGAAGGGGTACGTCGACGATCTGGATGCACTTGCCATCGGGCACGCGGCGGTGGGGCTTGGGGCGGGCCGTCGGACCAAGGAGGAGGAGGTCGATCCGGTTGCGGGCCTGTCGGATTTGAAGAAGCCAGGCGATCCAATTGCGCCCGGGGAGGCGCTTGCCCATCTTCACACGCAATCGCCCGAGGCGGTGGAGCGAGCACAAGAGGCTGTTCGGGACGCCTACACGTTTGCTGATACGCCGCCCGACCGCGCCGCCCCGGTGCACGCGCGATACTCGGCTGAGGGATGGACCCAACTCGGATGAATGGGCGACAGAGGGGACGACTGAACTTTTGCCGACAGTGCGAAGTCCAATCCTTCAGAACAGCTCCTTCGACAAATTCCCGTATCGGCACGTGCGGTGCCCATGACGCGAACCGATTGGATTGGACTTACCGCGAGTATCCTCCTTCACGTTGGGATTGGGCTCCTGGCGGCCTCCCTCACCGCTTCGAAGCCTCCGCCCCGGCAGCTTGGGTACGTGGAGGTTGAGTTTGGAGAGTTTTCGCCGGGGCAGCCCGTCGACGCCACCCAGACCGTCGAGGAAGAGGCGGCCCCGGAAGCGCAGGAGAAGACGCCTGAGCCTGAGACCGAACCGGAGGAGGCGGCGGAGGAGCCTCAGACTGAGCAGGTTGAGCTTCCCGACGCCAATGATCCGCCCGAGGAGGAAGTCCCGCCCACAGAGGAGGAGGCCGAGCCCCCGCAGACCGAGCCGCAGCCAGAAGAAGAGACCATTGCTGATCAGCAGGAGCCCAGCGAGCAGCCGAGCGAAAATCAGCAGGGGGATGCGGGAGAAGGGGCGACCGAGCAGGCCTCTGCGCCCTACAACATCGAAGGCCTCGACCGCAATCCTGAGCGTGCACCGCTTCCCGCTTATACCGAGCAGGTCAATGCCCGCATCCGGGTGCGCATTACCGTTAATCCCGAGGGCCGCATCGTCCGGCGTATTCCGTTGATTAAGGGCGATCCGAAGCTGGAAGCTGCCGTGATGGATGCGTTGCAGCGCTGGAAATTCAATTCCCTTCCCCCGGGCGCCCCGCAGGAGAATCAGACGGGGACGATTACGTTTACCTTTCGGCTGGAGTAAACAGCACTGGCGGAAACGGGAGCGATTGACGACAGCTCGTTGCTGGTGTGGGGCGGCGTCCTGGATTCTGGACCGATAAGAGAGCCGGGGGCGGCAAACGTTCATGCCTCCGTCCCTACTACGTCAATGGGCGGCGCATTTTCGGTTTCATTCGATTCTTTTCGCTTTATGGCCTCACCATCGATCGATGCTCAGGAAAATCTTGATCTCCACGCCCTTGCCCGTGCGCTTCTTGAGCCGCGCGCGATCGAAGAGAAGATGTTGACGTTGCTCCGTCAGGGCCGCCTGTCGAAGTGGTTCAGCGGCATTGGGCAAGAGGCCATTGCGGTGGGGGCCACGTGGGCGCTCGAGGACAGCGACTATCTCTTGCCGATGCACCGCAACCTCGGCGTCTGGACGACGCGGGGAGTGGACCGGGAGCGCCTCTTCTGCCAGCTGATGGGCAGGGAGGGGGGCTTCACGAATGGGCGCGATCGCACATTCCACTTCGGCCTCCCGGAAAAGAACCTCATCGGGATGATTTCGCATATGGCCGCCATGCTTCCAGTGGCGTGTGGGATCGGGCAGGCCCTGCGCTACCGGGAGGAGGATCGGGTTGCGTGTGCCTTCTGCGGCGATGGAGGCACGCGGGAGGGAGACTTTCACGAGGCGCTCAATCTGGCGTCCGTCTGGAATTTACCCGTCATTTTCCTCGTGGAAAACAACGGGTACGGCCTCTCCACGCCAACGGAGGAAGCGGTGGCGCCGGACGATATTGCCGATGCGGCGGCCGGCTACGACATGCCGGGAACGGTGGTGGACGGCAACGACGTCTTTGCCGTGATCGAGGCGGTCCGAGAAGCGCGGGCCCATGCCCGGGATCAGGGACCGGTGCTCTTGGAGATGAAGACGTTCCGTGTGCGCGGACATGAGGAGGCGTCCGGCACTGCCTACGTGCCCGATGAACTGATCGCGGAGTGGAAAGAGAAGGATCCGATCGATCGGTTTGCCGCCGATGTGCAGGAGGAGGGGGCGCTTGGGTCGGAGGATCTGGACGCCATCCGTACGGAGTTGGAGACGGAGATTGATGATCGGGCGGAGTGGGCGCTCGACCAGCCTGCCGTCACAAGTACGCCCGAGGCAGAGCGGGACGCCGTCTTTGCCCCATCGCCTGTAGCGGATCCGCCGGCGTCCGACGTCGATACGGCGGAGGCGCGCTTCATTGACGCCATCCATGATGGGCTTTGGGAGGCGATGAGGGCAGATGAGGACGTGGTCCTGATGGGACAGGACATTGCGGAATATGGGGGGGCATTCAAGGTGACCGATGGATTCGTGGAAGTGTTTGGAGAAGAGCGTGTCCGCAACACCCCCATTATTGAGGATGGGGCCATCGGGGCGGGAATGGGGCTGGCGATCGAGGGACTCACGCCGGTCGTGGAGATGCAGTACGCCGACTTTATCTCCTGTGGCTTCAACCAGACCGTCAACAATCTGGCGACCACACACTACCGATGGGGGCAGCCCGTCAATGTGACCATCCGCGCGCCGTTTGGGGGCGGCATTGGGGCCGGCCCGTTTCACTCGCAGTCCCGAGAAGCATGGTTTGCCCACACGCCAGGATTGAAGGTAGTCATTCCTGCTACACCCCATGACGCTAAGGGGCTGCTTCGCACCGCGTTGGCCGATCCGAATCCGGTGCTCTACTTCGAGCACAAAAAGCTCTATCGCTCCATCCGCGGCGAGGTGCCAATCGGGTCCTATGGTCTGCCGTTCGGCGAGGCCCGGGTGGCACGATCGGGAACCGACGCGACAATTGTCACCTACGGCGTGGGGGTGCACTGGGCACTGGCGGAGGCTGACCATCAGGCGGAGGCCCACGGCGTGGAGCTGGAGGTGATCGACCTGCGGACCCTGGTGCCCTGGGACCGGGAGACGGTCCAGGAGTCCCTGCAGAAAACGAATCGTTTGCTTGTGCTGCACGAAGCGACGCGGACGGCCGGGTTTGGGGCCGAGGTCGCGGCGGAGCTCGGCGAGACGGCCTTCGAATGGCTGGATGCCCCCATCACGCGGGTGGCCGCGGAAGATCTGCCGGTGCCCAACGCCAAGCCGCTGGAGGACGAGATCTTCTCGGCGAAGGGCCGGCTGCGGCCAAAGGTGGAAGAGCTGTTGGCGTTTTAAAAAAGATGAGAGGACGGGCGAGCACGTCGGCGACGATAGTGGGACGGGGAGATTCTCCGCTCTTACCGAAGAGGAGCATACATTTCCGAGCTCCGGCTCATACAGACACCGCCGTCCTTGCGAAGAGCGTCATGCCACACCCGATGCGGGATTGACACCGGTTGAAAGGGGCGATTGAGGCCCGGCGATGTGTGTAATGACCGACGGGGGTTGAGGTCAGGCCCGGAACGCATCCGAGATGCGGGACAGGCTCTTCCGGACGGCAGGCCCCGGATCAGCCGTCCCTTCAAATTCCAGCGTCACGTATCCCTCAAACCCCGCGTCCCGGAAAATCTGGGCAATGCGCTCGTAGTCAAGATCGAGCGTGTACCACTCCCCGCCGCCGTAATAGGTCTTTGCGGACACCAGAATGCTGTGGGAGGCGAGCGCTTCGAGCTGAGAGTAGGTCTGGTCCGGAAAGTTGCCGGTGTCTGCGAGGACCTGGAGCCACGGCGAGTCGACGGCTTCTACGATCCGGAGGACGCCGTCGGCGGAGCTCGTAAGGCCCCAGTGGTTTTCGAGTGCCATCACCACCCCTTTGTCCCGAGCAACCGGCACGCACTTCTTAAAGGCGTCGATGCACCATTGGAATGCGTCCTCTCTCGTGTAGCCGTCGAGCGGCGGCTCGTTGCCCCCCTCGGCCATGAGTTTGTCGAAGGAGTCGATCGTACCCCAGCGCCCGGAGTTGACGCGAATGCAGGGAATGCCCATCTGAGCAGCGAGATCGAGCGCGTACTTCGTGTGGTTGATGTTATGCTCGCGCTGCCGTTCGTCCGGCGTCACGAAGTCCTGATGGATGGACAGACAAATCAGATCGACGCCCTGTGAAAAGGCGTAGCGACGAAGCTCCCGGGCGTACTCGGGAGTCTCGCGCGGCATTTGCCGGTGCAACACGTCGACGCCGCCCACCCCGATGGCCGAGGCTTCGTCAATCACATCTTTGATGGGAACCGGGGGACCGTCGAAGTGCCAGTACGAATAGGTCGAGATGCCAAGCTTTGAGCCTCGTGCCCATCCGTTGTCTGCGGCCGGACGGGTCAGGGAGACCGCTGAGGAGGACGCTCTGGCCCCGAGGAGGCCGCCGGCAGACCAGGCGCCTGCAGTTTTGAGGAAACCACGTCGAGAAGGCATGTCAGAAGAAGGGGGAATAGCAGCATCGGAGTGAAAAAATCGAACCGGGGGAGGATTGGGCTGTTTCTCCGGCTGAGGAGGAAGCCGAGGCCGAACCAATGTCACGAGTACGTGATTTGGATGACAGAAATTGAAATTTGTTATCTGTAAGGATAGAGTGTATTGCGCGCTTCTCATCCAAACACCTGCATTCCGATGCCGACTGTTCGCGTTACCATTCCGCAAGGCGACCTCAGCGATGAACAGACTGCCCGGTTTGTGGAGCGTCTCACCGATGCCGTGCAGCAGTTTTATCTTGACGAGACGGGAGAGGACCTTCGAGATGTCGTCAACGTGCAGATTCAAGAGACCGCTGAGAATGGGTATGCCGTGGGGGGAGAAATCATTGGTTGACGGTCTCGACTTGAGATGCGGCGGGTTGGGTCAATACATTGGGGGGCGAGTCGGGGGCTCTTGTTTGATGTGAATTGGAGGAACCGCATGCCCACGCCGGACGACATTCTGAATGCGACCGAACGCGTGCTCCGGCGCTTTGGGCCGGAAAAGACGAATGTGGTGGACGTGGCCCGTGCGTTGGACGTGAGTCACGGTGCCCTTTACCGCCATTTTTCGAGCAAGGAGGCCCTCTTTGATGCTGTGACCCGCCGGTGGCTGCGAGAGGTTGAGCGGCCGCTTGCGGCAATCAGGAGCAAGGAGGGCGCTGCCGACGAGCGTCTCTACCGGTGGCTCGACACCCTCATCCGTACCAAGCGTGAAGCTCGACACGACGATCCGGAGATGTTTGCGACGTACTACCAGCTCGCGCAGGAGGCTGAGGGAATCGTCGATCAACACGTGGAGGTACTGGTGGGGCAGTTGACCGATATTCTGGAAGACGGTCGGGCACAGGGGGTTTTCTATGTGAGCGACGCAGAGGCTGCGGCCCGAGCGGTTTTTCAGGCGACCTCTCGGTTTCATCATCCAGCGCGATCCGACACCTGGGACGAGCCGGCCATCGACGATCAGTTTGAGGCGATCTGGCAGATCGTGCGCACCGGCCTGACGACCGAAGGGTAGGCAATACCCAGGACGGGCACAGGCGCCAGAGTCCAGCAGGAGACAGTCCATGCTCCCATTAGCCGGCGACCCATGACCACAGAGACCTTTTACGACCAGTTGCCGCTCCTGAACGACTTCACGGAGGTCGCGAATCCGGAGCACTATCGGCCCGTCCCGGACGACTGGGTGGTTGCGGTGGGAGACGTGCGGGATTCGACCGGGGCAATCGATCAGGGGCTCTACAAAGACGTGAACGTGGTGGGGGCATCTGTGATTGCGGCCGTGCTCAATGCCCTCGGACACCGGTCGGTCCCCTATGTCTTTGGGGGCGACGGGGCCGCCCTGTGCGTCCCGGGAGAGCAAGCCGAGGCCGTGACGCAGGCGCTGGGCGGGGTGCGACGGATGGCCCGAGAAGAGTTTGGGCTCCGGCTGGACGTGGGAGTGGTCCCGGTGGAGGACCTCATCCACGAGGGACACACCGTCATGGTGGCCCGGTATCGGCTCTCAGAGGTGATTGAGCAGGCGGTCTTCATCGGGAGCGGGCTCTACGTGGCGGAGGAGCGGGTAAAGGCCGATCCGGACGGACCGTTTGGCGTGCCGTCCACAGTGACGGGCCCGGCAGATTTTTCTGGTCTCGAATGTCGCTGGGATCAGGTGCCCAGCCATCGAGACGAAATTGTGGCACTGCTGGTCCACGCCACAGGGGCATCCCTGCAGGATAATGCAAACATCTACGATGAGGTCATCACTCGTCTGCGCCAGATTTATGGAGGCGATGACACTCGACGACCGGTTCTGCATGGGCAGCTCCGCATGAGTTTCTCGCCCCGGAAGCTTTCCACGGAGCAGCGGGTCCGAACGCATAGACGAGGACGGCTTGATCGCCTGCTCTACTGGCCCAGGGTCATGGTGAAAAACCTGATAGGGTCGGCTCTCATGGCCCTGGACTGGTCCACAAGTGCGACCCAGTGGGGCAACTATAAACAGGACCTGGAGCGACACACCGATTTCCGCAAGATGGACGGGACCCTGCGGCAGGTAATCGCCGGCACGGTAGAACAGCGAAACAAACTCGAGGCCTATCTTCAGGAGCAGTACGAACGAGGGAATCTAATCTACGGCCTCGACGCTTCGGAGGCAGCCATGATTACGTGCCTCGTCTTCCAGTACGAGAAGGAACACGTGCACTTTGTGGACGGGGCGGACGGTGGCTACGCTCATGCGGCACGGGCCTTGAAAGCGCGGGAACGAGCCCGTGGGGCGTGATCGGAAAACGCAGTAGACGGCTCAAAATGTCAGCGGTTGGTTTGTCCCTGGTAGAGCCAGATGTGACTCTCGGTGCCCTGATCAAACCTGCTGTTGACCACCGCGAGATCTCCACCGGCGTTTGCCGCGAGCTTTTCCATCAGCAGGCCCTGTTGACTGCCGTTGAAGCCGTGTTCGGGGTCGGCACTTCCCGGTACGGCCGACGGAGAATCGAACGTGCCCCCACCGTCGGTTGACGTCGTGTAGGCAAGGCCGCGCGGGCGCTCGCTCCGATTTGGGTAGCGTTCCCAAAGAACGTGCACCGTGTCCTGAATCGGTGCACGGAGGGTTGGAAAATGTGCTTGCGCGTCGGCTTCGGCCCGATCAGAAAGGGCAGTGGATTCGCGGAACGAATCCACTCTGGGGGAGGAGCGAGTGTAGCGCACGTGGTACCGCTGAAACGGACCGGTCGGGCTTTCGCCGTAGGCGAGGTGGACGGTGCCGGACGGGGCCACCGCGAGCGATGGGGCGTCAGAATGGCCCTTGCTTTCGGCGACGACCTGAGGTGGAGAAAAGGCGTTCCACGCGTCAGTTGTGTGCGTGTACTGGATGTCGGCACTCGGATCTTCGCCCACGGCCCACGCAAGATGCAGCGTCCCGGTGGAGTCGACGTCGAGGGAGGGGCCACGAGCCGGTCGTTTCGTGCTGCCGGCCACGTGCAGAGGAGAGGAAAAATGAGCACCCGCGTCTGTGGAGTGGCTAAGTAAGAGGCGCCCTTCGTATTCGGTCCAGGCGGCGTAGACCGTGTCCTCCGGTCCCACTGCGAGGTCGAGGCTTCCGTTGTGCCAGAGTTGCTTCGTCAATCGTCCCTTTCCGTCACCCGCCTTGGACTGCGAAAGATTGGTCGGTTCATTGAAGGAGCGCCCGCCGTCCAGCGACCGGGCAAAGAGTGTCTCCCCGCCGTGCGTGCCCCCGGAGAAGATGATTTCCTGCCAGAGGACGTACACCGTATCCGGCGAGCCGGTTGGGAAGGCGACGCGGGGGAGCCAGGAGAAGGTTTCCGGATTGCGGGAGACGTTCACCGGGGAGGAGTGTCTCGGCGTCCCGTCCGGCCCGTAGATCTGAAAGAAGAGATCCTGTGCTACGTGATCGGTCCAGACGACCCCGGCGGTGCCCTCTCGGCCGAGGGCCGCGGTTGGATCATCGACGAACCGCCAGTCCGACTGATTCATGCGCCAGGGACCGCGGTATGCCTCACCACTTGCTATTTGTACAGGGGGACTCCACGACACCCCAGTCGGGACTGACGAATTTGTGAAAGGAGAGGGAGAAGAAGACCACACGAGAATCCCGAGTCCCCCCAGCAGAAGCAGGCCGATCCAGAGGCGAAGTCGAGGCATGGAGCGAAACCGTTCAGCGCGTGAGTGCCTGCCCTCTTTAAGGAAGGTTTCGCCGCCGGAAAATGAAAGGGTCCGGGCACACTGGATCGTGAAAAGGCGCTCGCACAGGGGACGGGACCTATGAGGAGGCCGCCGTCGATTCTTCAGACGACTGCACCGCGCGCCACACCAGCCAGAGGCCAATGGCCACGGCGGGGATACTGAGGAGCTGTCCCATGCTCATGCCAAGGGGGAGCGCCATCTCGAAGTGGGCCTGTTCCACCTTGAACTGCTCTAGCACGATGCGCACGCCAAACACGAGCGTGAAGAACAGACCGATGAGCATGCCGCGCGGCGTCTTTTCGCCCCATTTGCGGTACAGGCCCCACAGCAGAACAAAAATCAGGAAGTAGGAAATCGACTCGTACACCTGCACGGGGTGGCGGGCCGTCTGGTCGATGCGCTCGAAGACGACGGCCCAAGGGAGGTCGGACGGTACGCCCAGGATTTCGGAGTTGAAGAGGTTGCCCAGCCGGATGAAGCTACCGGTGAGGGCGACGGGCGCGGCCAGGCGGTCGAGTAGCCACACGAAAGGCTGATCGTCGCGCCGGCGGCAGTAGAGCCAGATGGCAAAGGGAACGCCGATGAGACCTCCGTGGCTGGCAAGTCCCCCCTCCCAGATGGCAATGATTTCGACTGGATTCATCAGATAGTAGCCGGGCGCGTAGAACAGGATGTGTCCGAGTCGGGCGCCGATGACCGTGCCGCCGAGAAGGTAGAGGAGCAAAAAGTCCAGGTCCGTTTCCGGCCGATCCTCGCGCTGGAAGACGGATCGCATGAGATAGAAGCCGATGAGGAAGCCTGACGCAAACAGCAGGCCGTACCAGCGGGGGGCAAGAGGCCCGAGGCGAAAGATCGTCGGGTCGACGTTCCAGTGGAGTTGGGCGAGCATACTGATACGTGAATGGGTTTCTAAAGAGGTTTCCGACCGGTAGCATACCACGGTCCTCCCCAGACGGAGAATATTGTTTACCTACCCGTGAACGGATCAGTAAACCGGTCGCTGATTGCCGAGTGTAGCGAAGTACGGATCGAGAGCCTGTCAGCCCCGGGCCGCAGGGAATTCCGTCATGAGTCCCGAGTAGGGAATGACTGCCGATGCTACTAGCGATTGCACACAGGTACGTTCGGGCTTCGTTCAACCTTTACATCTCCGTCAACGGCCACAGAAACTTTGGTTGTTTATATTCGATCTAAATAGATAGCATTGCTTACTCACCGCTCGACTCGTCCCCCAACATGAGCTCCACTACGCTTGACACCTCTACGCTGTTTGCCACCGAGCACGGGGCCGTGGACTGGACGGCGGACGAGCGTCTTGCTTTTACTCTTGGAGATCGGGATTGGGTTTTTGAGAGGAAGGAGGTCCGGGCCCTTCACGAGGCGCTTCAGTCCCTGGCCGCGCAGGTGTATCGATGCAACTGCGATTGTCGATGGCAGGTGCGCCTGGAGGGACGAGAGACCATTGTTCTGAGTACCGATGAAGTTCTTCGCCTTCACTCCTTACTGGATGGGGTGGGGGCAATGATAGAACTCTACTCGCTCCTCGACGACGTGTCGGTCGGGCGTCCGACCACGTCGGATCGGTAATCACACGTTGGGGCGCCCACGTCGAGTTGGGACTGCTCGTGTCGCTGGTCCCGGGCGCTTTTGCACCTTCCACTGCAGGTCTCTACGTTTACCTTCGAGTTTCTGGTCCGGCGGTGCGTGGACCAGCATCGCATTCTTTGGTCCTGTGCTCGAAGGTCATGATGTGTCGGTGCGCCTGGTGCGTGTTTCTGAGTCTTCTTCTGATTATGGGGGGAGGGTGTACCTCTGATTCGTCGTCTCCTTCGTCTTCCAGTCGGCCAAACGTCGTTTTTATCCTGGCCGACGACATGGGCTATGGAGATCTTCGAAGCTATAACACAGAGTCCAAGATCCCAACGCCGCACCTCAATCGCCTGGCAGAGAACGGCATGCGATTTACGGATGCCCATTCGTCCGGGTCGTTGTGCGTGCCGTCCCGGTATGGGTTGCTCACCGGGCGATATCCGCATCGGGAGAACATGACCGATTGGACGCAGCGGTCTCTCATCGACGCCGACCAGGCGACCCTCGCCACGCTGCTTCGGGATCGCGGGTATACAACGTACATGGTGGGGAAGTGGCATCTCGGCTTTGAGGGAGGCACCGACTATGACTGTTCGCAGCCCCTCCGTGGAGGTCCCCGTGATCGCGGCTTCGACCATTATTTTGGGCTCCCGGCATCGCTCGACATTCCTCCCTACTTCTACATTCGAAATCGGCAGTGCGTCGCGGCTCCGACCGACACGATCGGGGCAAATCAGAGCGACGCGAAGATCTGGACCGACATTCAGGGCGCATTTTGGCGCGGAGGAAACGTCGCCCCGAACTTTCGTCACGAGGAGGTCCTTCCGCGCCTGAAAGAAGAGGCGCTTTCGTATCTCCAGACGCATCATGAAGAGCGAGAGCAGCGCCCGTTCTTTCTGTATTTGGCGCTAACGGCTCCGCACACGCCGTGGCTTCCGCCCGATTCCCTTCGCGGCACGAGCAATGCAGGCCTCTACGGCGACTTTACGGCCCAGGTCGACGGGGTCGTCGGTCGGGTGGTGAACGCGCTCGATGCGATGGGACTGCGAGAGAATACCGTAGTCATCTTTTCCAGTGACAACGGGCCGGTCTGGTATTCCAAAGACGAGAACCGCTTCAATCACCGATCGACCCACCAGTATCGGGGCATGAAAGGGGACGCCTGGGAGGGCGGGCACCGCGTACCCTTCGTGGTCCGCTGGCCCGGACGGGTCCCGGCCGGCACCAGCAGCGATCAGCTTCTCACGTTTACGGATGTAGTACCTACGATTGCGGACCTGACAGGTCCGGCGCTGCCGGAGGATTCGGCCGATGGGGACAATCTGGCTGCGGTCTGGACTGCGGACCGCGACTCGGTAGCGCGGGGGCCTACAGTGCACAATGCCCTCTCGTATCTCGTGGTGCGGGACGGTTCGTGGAAGCTAATCCCCGGCCTAGGGAGTGGAGGGTTTACGGAGCCTCAGACGCGATCTCCAGCGGCGGGCGACCCCGAGGGGCAGCTCTACCATCTCGGGAGGGATCCGGCCGAGTCGAACAACCTGTACGAGGCTCGCCCCGACGTGGTGGATCGGCTCGAAGAGCAACTGGAGCACTATCGGAGCCAGCGCCCACAGACGGACACTGAGTAACCTGTTTGAACAACGAGACGCCGCTATGACTCTGATTCGCTCGCTGGGCCTCGTTCTCCTTGCTCTTTCGGGAGCCGTATTGGCATCGTCGTTCGGGACGGCGAGGGCACAGGCCCAGGACCGTCCGAACATCGTCTTCATCTTCAGTGACGATCACGCCGTGCAGGCCCTGGGGGCGTATGAGGGGCGCCTGGCTGCCCTCAACCCGACTCCGGAGATCGACCGGATCGCAGAGGAGGGCATGCTTTTCCGCAACGCCTTCGTTGGGAATTCGATCTGTGCCCCGAGCCGCGCCACGATCCTTACTGGACAGCACAGTCACATGAACGGCGTGCGAACCAATGGGGACAGATTGAAGAGGGGCGTGCAGACCTTTCCGGAGTTGCTACAGCAGGCGGGGTACCAGACCGCCATGATTGGCAAGTGGCACCTGAAAAGGAAGCCGGAAGGGTTTGATTACTGGGAGGTTCTTCCGGGACAGGGGCGGTATTATAATCCTCGCTTCCGTACCCCCGACGGCACGACCTCGTACACGGGGTATGTCTCGGACATCATTACGGACCGGGCCCTCCGCTGGCTGCGAAACGGCCGGTCGGAGGACGAGCCATTTCTGCTGATGTATCAGCACAAGGCCCCGCATCGCAACTGGCAACCGGGGCCCGATCACCTCACGACCTATGAGGATGTCAAGGTTCCGGCCCCGCGGACGCTCTTTTACGACTATGCCGGTCTGGCTGCACCGGCGACCATGCAGGAGATGGAGGTGCAGAATGACCTACGGTGGGGATGGGACCTAAAACTACCGCAGCCGCCCTCGGCCTCCAACGACAGTCTCGGGGGCTTCCAGCGGTTTTTCAGCCGATATACCCCCAGGCAGAAGAAGGCCTGGCGGGCGGCCTACGAAGATGAGAATGAAGACTTTTACGAGCAGTATCGGTCCGGAGCACTGCAGGGCCGAGATCTGACGCGGTGGAAGTACCAGCGCTACATCAAAGACTATCTCCGCTCGATTCGGTCGATGGACGACCAAATTGGACGGCTGCTCGATGCGCTGGACCGACAAGGCGTAGCCGACGAAACCATCGTCGTCTATGCGTCCGACCAGGGGTTCTTTCTCGGCGAAAAGGGGTGGTTTGACAAGCGATGGATGTACGAGGAGTCCCTCCGAATGCCGCTGCTAGTGCGGTGGCCTGGGGTTGTGGAGGAAGGGGCGGAGAGCACGGCACTGGTCCAAAATCTCGATATTGCCCAAACGTTTCTCGACGCGGCGGGCGTCAAGGCACCGGGATCCATGCAGGGCCGGAGCCTCGTGCCGTTACTGAAGGGCACAGTCCCCGAACAAGAGCGAGCGGCGATCTACTATCACTACTACGAATACCCGGCCGTCCACAGCGTCATGCGGCACGAGGGCATCCGCACGGACCGATACAAACTGATCCACCACTATTGGGTCGATCAGTGGTCCCTCTTCGATCTGAAGACGGATCCCCGTGAGCTACACAATGTGTATGGACACCCCGACTACGCGCAGGTTACCGAGCGCCTGAAGCAACGTCTCCGTACGCTGAAAGATCGGTACGAGGTGCCGGAGGACGAGACGGAGGTGGAGCCCTATGAGTAGCTGTATTGATTGCATTGGACAGTCCGGAGGACCGTAGGGGAGGACTCCGAAATCCAAGTCTACATGTTCCGCGGCGCCGAGATGCCCAGAACCGTGAGGCCGTTCTTGAGCACGGTCTTGGCAGCGAGGGCCAGGTGCATCCGGGCGGTAGCGAGGTCCTCGTCTTCGCCAATGATCTGGCAGTTGTCGTAGAACTGCGAGAAGGCCGTTGCCACATCGCGCAGATAATTGGGCACGAAGTGCGGAGCACGGGCGTCAGCAGCGTTCTGAAGGGCGCGGGGGAAACGGAGCAATTCTTTGATGAGAGCAATCTCGTCCTCGTGCGTCAACAGGGACAGATTCGCGTCCTCGTCGTACGAGAACCCCACTTCCTCCGCCTTGTCGATGACGGAACAGATGCGAGCGTGAGCATACTGGAGATAGAACACCGGGTTTTTTTCACTTTCCTCCTGCGCCAGTTCGAGATCGAAGTTCAGGTGCGTGTCCGGGGAGCGCATGAGGAAGAAGAAACGGGTGACGTCCTCCCCCACCTCGTCGATCAGGTTGTCAAGCGTTACGTAGTTGGCTCGCCGCGTGCTCATCTTGACCGGCTCCTCGCCTCGCACGAGTGTCACGAACTGGTAGAGTACGACCTCCACCTTCTCCTTGTCGTATCCCAAAACATCGATGGCGTTGAGAACGTCCGGATAGGCCGCGTGATGGTCGGCCCCGAAGACGTCGATCATGAGGTCGAAGCCGCGCTCGAACTTTGTTTTGTGGTAGGCGATGTCCGGTGTGCGGTACGTGGGCTCCCCGCTCTGCTTCACCAGGACGGTGTCTTTCTCCTTCCCGAACGTCGTGGTTTTGAGCCAGAGCGCTCCCTCGTCCTCATACGTCAGGCCTGCCTCCGTGAGCCCGTCAATGACCTCCTGAACCGTTCCCTCGTCGTGCAGCGCCTGCTCGTTTGCGTAGCCGTCCATTTCGATGTTGAGGCGCTGTAGGGTGGCCTCAATTTCGGCAAAGATGGCCTCCTCGGCGGCCTCCTGAAAGGGGGCCAGCGACTCAGTGGTCAGAAGGGAGGCTCCGTGCTCCTCGTAGACCTGTTCGGCAATGTCGATGATGTACTCCCCCAGGTAGCCGTCCTCCGGAAAGCTGTCGGGGACCTCGACAGTCGTATCGTCGTCGAGTGTGAGCGCCTTGGTGGTCACATCCTCGCTGACGAGCGCCTCGTAGCGAGCGCGGACCGACTGGGCGAGCACGCGCATCTGCCGCCCGGCGTCGTTGAAATAGTATTCCCGCGTCACGTCGTACCCAGTCCACTCCAGAAGATTGGCAATCGTGTCGCCGAGGACGGCGTTGCGCCCGTGGCCTACGTTGAGCGGACCGGTGGGATTGGCGCTCACGTACTCCACGAGGGCCTGCTGGCCTGAGCCCACATCGGTGTGCCCAAAGTCGTCGCCTTCTGCCAGTAGATCGGCGAGACCCTCGAACAGATAGTCTTGGGCGAAGCGGAAATTGATGAAGCCCGGCCCGGCCACTTCCACGCTTTTGACGCGACGTGGGTCGACGCGATCGCGAAGCTTCTCGGCCACCGTTTCAGCAATGGAGCGCGGGTTGTCCTCCAAGATGCTACCGAGACGAAGGGCCGTATTCGTGGCGAGGTCGCCGTGTTCTTCGCGGGCAGGGGCTTCGAGGGAAACCGCAAAATCATCGGGCACGTCCCCGAGGTCGTCGAGCACGTGGCGAATTTGGGTCTGTAGATAGTCCTTCATGGAGTGGCGCGGTGATGTGAGAAGCCCAGTAGTATAGAACTCAAAGCTACGGAAGCGGGAGAGAGGCTGAAAGCGCACATGGGGACGTTTTGCTAGGTTTTTGCGGAGAACGTCCTTGGCTCCCTGCAGATGAACGCGGTGCGTCCGCTCGTGACGGACCGGACGCGCGTCTTGGACTAGTTCTATAAAACGGCTGACTCTCCCGAAGCTCAGCAACACATGGAACGGGAGCTTTGCGGCAGGAGAACATCGAGGTTATTGAGCACGTGTATAGAGATTGGAGTCACGTGCCTCCGACCAGGGCCGGTTTTCCCTGAAAGTGGAAGAGGACATCGCTCATTTCAGGCGCCTTCAAAAAGGGGCATATCTCCCGGGGTCCTCGATAAAGAGAGGGCGCCAGAGCTCGCTACCCTGGCGCCTCCTGTGTTCCATGCTCGGCTTTGGATTTCACCGCTCGGGTTCCTATCGTATCACCGTCATCTTACGCGACAGGCTCTGCCCGTCGATCTCCAGGCGGACGAAGTACATTCCGCTGGTCAACCCATTCGCCTCGACAGTCACTTCACTACGCCCCGCTGGCTGATGCTGCGCCACCAGGTTGGCTACATGCTGCCCTAGTGCGTTAAACACGTCGATTCGCACGAAGCTCGGCTGGGGGAGTTCGTAGTGAAGCACGGTGCGATCCCGGACGGGATTGGGGAAGGTCTGATGCAGTACCAGGCGGGTGGGAGCCGTCCGGCTGAACACGATCTCCGGCGAATATGTGGTGGTCCCGTCCAGATCGAACTGCTGAAGCCGGTAGGTGATCGTTTCGGCGTTGAAGGGCAATGCCGAGTCTGTGAAGCGATAGATCTGGGGGGCAGTCGTCGTGCCGGCTCCCTCCACGAACCCGATGGACTCGAACGTGTGCTCCGCGTCGATACGCCGCTGCACCTCAAAGCCAGCATTGCTGGTCTCTGAGGCCGTTCCCCAAACGAGCCGTGCTGCGTCATCTGTTTCAGCAACAGTAAACGAAGTGAGCTCGACGGGCAGGATACTATCGTACGAGAAGGTGAGCCGGCTGTCGTTCTCCCAACCGGACACGCCGGCGTTCCACGCTTGATCAAGAACCTCCAGCAGGTTGTCGTTGCTATCGTACGCCAATTCAGATCGCGTGTCATTTACCCACGCTGTCCCCGTCCATATTTCCGTCACGGTGACGGTCGGCAAGTGACCGCTTTTGCTGGTGAGGGCCAGGCTGTTGCCGCCGTACACGTACGAAATGAGCTCACTATTTTCCCAGCCATTGCTATTGGTGTCCCACGTCTCAAGGAGCTCCTGGATTAGGCTGCCGCCGCTGTAGGTATTCGTCGTGCGCTGGAAATTGATGAGCTGATTGAGCAGGAAATTCCGCGTCTTCAAGACTTCCTCGATCAGGTTGCCACTGCCGTCGTATGCAAATGTGACCTGCCGCTGTGGTATCCAGACTCCCCCACTGGGAAATTCTTCTAATTCCTCAATCAACTGACCACTTGCGTTGTACGTGTATGTAATACGTACATTGTCCAACCAATCCATTCCTGCGGGACTCCAGCCTTCACGGATTTCAGTCACGAGTCGTCCACTGCCGTCGTAGGTGAACAGGACCTGTTCGAAGTTTACCCAACCGCTGGTGGTCCACAGCTCTTGGAGGCGCCGTGTAATCCTGCCCGACCCATCGTGCTCGTAGGTGTAGCGGGTGGCATTCAACCATGCATCGTTTTCCCACGATTGCAGAGTGCACGTTTGCCGACGACTGCCGCTAAACGTCTGGAGCAGTCGCCCATTCGAGGCCCATGCGTTCCCAGATCGCAATTGGAAAACGAGCTCGACGAGGTTCCCGCCCTCATGCGTAAAGATATTCCGGGCCGTCGCCGACCAGTCGTTGCCGGTCCAGTCCGCAGACAGCGTGCTGCGAATGTCGTCGGGCTGATCGAACCCGAACGAGATACAAATATCGAACCCCGCCGGTGTGGACTGTGCCTGTAGCCGAGGGGCCGTCAGGAGGACAATCGGTAGAAAAAGGGCAAGTACATAGAAGTATTGTTGATGTGTCTTCATGGGATCGTCCCGTTTTGAGGTGATCTGGGTGGAGTAAATCGGACAGTGCCACTACCCATTATGACTACGGTTGTATAAAGAACGGCATCGCCATCCGTTGAGGCGCAGGGGCTTTGGAGACTATCGATGTGCGCGATAGGTTGCAAAACGAGGTGCTGCACCGCACGCTCCCGGCTCGGGCTCAGTATGTTCCCTTCAGTGGCTCTTTCAGGATGTCCTTATCGAGGAAGGGGACAGCGATGAGTTTCTTCAGCCGAGCATTCTCGTTTTCGAGATCTTTCTGCCGCTTGAGTTGATCGCGATCCATCGTGCCATAGTCCCGCTTCCATCAGTAGTAGGTCTGCTCGGCGACACCAACGCCGCGGACTGCGTCTACCACGGTGTACCCTTCCATGGTGACAAATTCTATCAACCAACCGTACCAGTGACGTGACAATCCAGAGAGCCACGCCAGTGACAGCGCCACGTGAGGCGTGAGGGACTGTTAAGATGTGTGCTCATCCACAGACGGCTCTGTCACGGCTACTACGTGGGGATGAAGGGCACGGTTGATCCGGTCTTCCGGCCTTTACCTCCTCTGCCTCACCGCCGCCGGCCAGATCCGTACACGCAAGCTGACTGTGGTTCAGTAGGGGGGCGGTAGGAGCTGACATTGACGGCTTTCACGCGGGATGGTCACACCTGCAGGTGGCCCGGCGCTCAGGGGCGTTTTTGCTCTATTCCCGAAGAGGCCCTCAATCCCACGCTCCTGTGAGGGAAATGGAATGGGGAGACCATTGGAAGCGGTGAATTTAAACACGTCCCGAAATTCAGGATCATTGGAGGACCGGCTCGACGAGCGATTCTTCGTACTGTAGCTGATCCCCCGATCGGAGTGTAGTCGAAACGGAATTTCTCGTCGCTGTCTTTACCAGCCATCCGGCGGAGATATCCTGCCGCTCTCCAGGATGGGTTCGAGCTCCGAGGCATCGATCATGTAGAGCGCTTTTTTTGCAGTAGGTGGTGAATATTGACAGTTTCAAGAGGTACAAAGGTTGTGTTTCTCTCTGGTCGTGAGTTCTGAAACCCGGTCGGGCAACTCGCTTCTAACAGATCGGGCCGGGCGGTTCCTGCTGCTGAACATCAAACCGCTCCGGGTGTATTTTGGATGCTTTTGGACGCCAATTCCGGGGACGACGTCGATCTGCCGGATTGGACGCAAGCATTCTGCTCTGCTCAACGATTTTCTTCTGCATGATCCCTCTCATTTCCCCCGACGACACGGATCGGCTCAATGCCATCCTCAGCCGCGATGCCACGTTCAGCGACGAGGTGGACGCGGCGGTCGACGACATTCTCGCCCAGGTGCGGCAGAGCGGCGATACGGCGCTCCTCGACCTCACCAAACGGTTCGACGGCGTGCGGCCCGATCCGGTCAAGATTCCCCCGTCGCTGCTCGACGAAGCGTCCGACGCGCTCGAGGGCGATTTGCGCGAGGCGATTGGGGAGGCGGCGTCTAACATTCGCCAGTTTCATGAAAAGCAGGTTCCCGAGTCCTGGTTCACGGACGACGGCGACGGCGTGATTCTGGGGCAGCGCGTGGTCCCGATGGAGCGAGCCGGTCTCTACGTGCCGGGCGGCACAGCCTTTTATCCCTCTAGCCTGCTTATGAACGCCATTCCCGCGCAGGTTGCCGGGGTGGAAGAGATTCACCTGGTGTCGCCGCCACAGGACGACGGGCGGCCGCATCCGCTCGTGATGGCGACCGCTGCGTTTCTTGGGCTGGACAATGTATACGCCGTTGGCGGCGCGCAGGCGGTGGGGGCACTTGCGTTTGGAACCGACACGGTGCCGGCCGTCGATAAGATCGTGGGACCGGGCAACGCGTACGTGGCCGCCGCGAAGAAGAAGGTGTTCGGTCGGGTGGGAATTGATTCGGTCGCGGGCCCCAGCGAGATTGGCGTGCTGGCCGACGAGACCGCCGATCCAGCGTTCGTGGCGGCGGACCTTCTTTCGCAGGCAGAGCACGACGTACGCGCCTCCGCGATTCTGATTACGCCGCACCGCCCGCTGGCTGAGGCCGTGCAGGCGGAAGTGGAGGCACGGGTGCCCGAACTGCCGCGGGCCGACGTCATCGAGCAGGCCCTTGCCGACTACGGCGCCTGTATCGTGACGGAGACGATGGAGGAGGCCGTCGACCTCATGAATGAGCTTGCCGTGGAGCACCTGGAGATTCACGTGGACGACCCCTGGCAGGCCATGACGCGCATTCGTCACGCCGGGGCGATTTTTCTCGGCGAGTATTCCTCGGAGCCCGTCGGCGATTATTTTGCCGGGCCGAACCACGTGCTGCCGACGGGCGGCACCGCCCGCCACGCCTCGGCCCTCGGGGTCGACGACTTTATCCGCACGCAGTCGATTTTGTCCTACTCCCGCGACCGGCTGGAAGAGACCGGCGAGCAGATTGTGACGCTGGCGGAGGCCGAGGAACTGCAGGCCCACGCCGAGGCCATCCGCACGCGTCTGAATCGGGAGGAGTGATCGGTACGAAAAAGCCGTGACGGGGAAGACATTTCGCCCGTCCGGTGGTATGTTGGAGATGCATCGTCGTTGGACGAGACTCGTTCGTCCGTGCTTTTGCCAACCGTGTTGCTGTTATGGCCGCTGAGACCTCCGCGACCGACGACGTGCTCGATCTTATTCGTCCCGCCGTGCGGAACGAGAGCGAGTACATTGTGGGCACGCCCCCGGATATTGAGGTCAAGCTCAACCAGAATGAGAGCCCCTACAATCTTCCGGACGAACTGAAAGACGAGTTGCTGGCATCCTTCTCGGAGGTGGAGTTTAATCGGTATCCCACCGAGCAGCCCGACCGGTTGCGCCGGGCTCTCGCCGAGCACAACGACGTGCCTGCCGAAAGCATTATTGTGGGCAACGGCTCGAACGAAATTACCTACACGTTTGGGCTTGCCTTTCTCGAGGCGGGCGCCCCGATGGTGCTCCCCCGCCCTCTCTTTTCGCTCTACGAGAAGGTAGCGCGTCTTCAGGACGCCGATCTTACGCAGGTACCGCCCCGCGACGATCTCCGGTTTGATACCGATGCGCTCGTGCAGGCTGTGCAGGACACCGGGGCCAAACTCACGGTTCTTGCCACCCCCAACAATCCCACCGGTCGGGCCATGCGCCTCGACGAGGTTGAGCGGATTGCCGCTGCCTCCCCGGGCATGGTGGTGGTCGATGAGGCCTACGTCGAGTTCAACTCGGAGACCAGCGCCGTCCAGTTGCTCGATGACCACCCGAACGTGATCGTCCTGCGCACCCTCTCGAAGGCGTTTGGGCTCGCGGGCATCCGCATTGGATACCTCATGGCCCATCCGTCGGTGGTGCGGGAACTCATGAAGGCGCGGCTCCCGTTCATGGTGGACCGATTTGCGGAGCAGACGGCCCTGGCGGTTCTTCGTCGTCCCGATCTTGTCGAAGAGCGGGTCCGGCAGATGCAGGTCTCCATCACAGAGGTGAGTGAGGCCCTGAAGACCTTCGACGAGGTCGACGTCGTGCCGTCGGAGGCAAATTTCGTGATCTTCACGACCTCAATGCCTGCGGATAAGTTACAGGAACAGTTAGCTGATCAAGGGGTGCTCGTACGCAACATGAGCGGGTACTCCGAGCTGGAAGGGTATCTCCGGGTCAATGCGGGCACCCGCGCGGAGAACAAGGCTTTTCTGACTGCGTTGGAAGAGACGCTTTAGGCTGGGGGGAGTGCTGCCGAACGACAAGCCACGCCCCCTCAATCGCTAACGTTTCGCGGCCGTGCAGGCCGCAGGGATCCACGGTCGCAGTCCCCCTGCTGGGGGATGAGGATTGAAATGAATACACTGACACCGCGATGGATTTTACTCGAGTAGACATCATCGGTCTCTCTACGAGTCCGTCCAGTGGAGGCGCCTACGCGCTCGTGCTGGGAGAGGTAGAGGGCAATCGCCGTCTGCCCATCATCATTGGTGCTTTTGAGGCGCAGGCGATTGCGCTGGAGCTGGAGAAGATCCAGCCGCCTCGTCCGATGACGCACGACCTGCTACGCGATACTTTTGAGGAGCTGGAGGTGGAGGTCACGGAGGTCGTGATCGATGAGCTTCGGGAAGGCACCTTCTTTGCCAAGATCCGGTATCGCCACAACGGCGATGAGCACCAGCTCGACTCGCGTCCGAGCGACGCGGTGGCACTGGCCGTGCGGGTGGATGCGCCCATCTTCGTGGCGCCGATGGTGCTCGATGAGGCCGGCATTGTGGCCGAAGACGAGTCCGGCATTTCCTCAATCACGCAACAGGCGGAGGAAGCGTCGGCGGGGGAAGAGGAGGAAGAGATGGGGGGCACCGAACTCGAGCGGAAACAAAAGCAACTCGAAAAGGCGGTCGAAAAGGAAGACTACGAGCGGGCCGCCGAGCTCCGCGATGAAATTCAGCGCTTAGAACAAGAGGAAGAGCAAGAGCAGGAGCAGAATAAAAATTAGCTGCGGCCGTCTTGCGTGACTGGCGCTTCTATGAGCTCGGCCGCTGAACTGGGCGAAGCCATGAGGGATTCCCCTCGGGCTTCGCCTTTTTTGTTGCCGGGCCCTCTGGTTTTTCGATTCATCCCCGCGATTTTTCCATCCCCGCATGCCCACCACTGCCGCTGACGTTCGCCGCTGTTCTCCCGCCGATCTGAATGCCTTTCCTGATCTCTTCGTTGACTACTGCACGAATTACGATGCGGTGGCCGACTTCTATGCCGGCGACTGGCGGGAGGTCGGCGTGCGCCGGGACGTTGCGGAGCGGGCCGCTGCGCGTCCAGTGGATCGGGAGGCGATGGCCGACGCCCTCGCCGATCAGAATGCGGAGTGGAGGGGTGGGGGTGCTACCCAGCAAAATGTAGAAGCGCTCCGCGATCCGGAGACGGTTGCCGTGGTGACAGGCCAACAGGTCGGTCTCTTGACCGGACCGCTATATACCATCTACAAGACGATCACTACGCTTCAACTGGCGGACGAGTGGGCCGAGCAGACGGGCCGAACGGTCGTTCCTGTATTCTGGGTGGAAGGGGAAGATCATGATTTTGAAGAGATTGCGGCCGCCCACGTGCTGCGGCGGAATGAGGTCGTCTCGCTTCCATATGAGGCCGACGTTCAAGAGAATCCGGGAGCAGTTGGACGCCTGCCGTTGACGGATGAGATCGACGACGTCCTGGATCGTCTCGACGAAACGCTGCCGGACTCCGACTTTAAGCCGGCGGTGATGGAGCACGTGCGGGCTGCGTATCGGCCTGGAACGCGAATCGAAGATGCGTTTGCTCAGCTTCTTCGGTCGCTGTTTGAGGGGGAGGGCCTCGTATTTATGAATCCGGACGACAAACGGTTGAAGGAGCTGACGCGTCCGCTTTTTCAGCGCGAGCTGGACGATCCGTCGACCCCCGCTGCCCGTGTCAACGCGACGAGCCAGGCGCTCCGCGATCGGGGGTATCACGCTCAGGTTCACGCCCGCCCAACCAACCTCTTCTGGCTTGAGGAGGGCGGGCGGTATCCCATCGACCTCGCCGACGACGGACACTTTGTGCTTCGTACGACCGATCGGACGTTTTCGCGGTCGGAATTGCAGGAACGCCTCGAGGCCGAGCCGGAGCGCTTCAGTCCGAATGTGATCCTGCGTCCGCTCATGCAGGATCACCTTCTCCCCACGGCGGCCTACGTGGCGGGGCCGGGGGAGGTCTCGTACTTTGCCCAGTACGGCGACGTGTACGAGTGGGCCGGTCTTGAGCGTCCCCTCATCCATCCTCGCGCGAGCGTCAGTCTCGTTGAGGGGAAAGTGCAAAAGGTGCTCGACAAGTACGACCGCTCGGTGTGCGACTTTCGCGCCCAGCTCGATGCGTTGTTCCAGGAGGTGGTGGTCGAGACGATGGACGTTGACGTCGACGCAATCTTTCAGGAGGCCACGACGGAGATGCACAAGGCCCTCAACGCTCTCAAACCCGAGGTAGAGGACGTTGACCGGACGCTTGGATCCTCCACCGAAGCAGCGCGGGCCACGATTGTCGAGGAGATGGAGGATCTGAAGCAACGCACGGTTCGGGCCGAGAAGCGACACCACGATGAGGTTCGGGCCCAGCTCCAGAAAGCACAGGTGAATCTTCGCCCACAGGGAGCGCTGCAAGAGCGCGTCGTGAACGTACTGTACTATCTGAACAAGTATAGCCTTGACTTGATTGGGGATCTCCGTGCGACGCTCAGCACGGACACGTCCTCGCACCAGATTGTTGAACTGTAGTCTTACCCTCGAATCCCGTCCCTCGAATCGATGACCGACGTACCCTCCCCCGACGCGTTGTTCAGTCCTCTCATTGAACACGCCATTGAGTTGTCGGCGCAGTGGCATGACGGCACCTACCGCAAGAGCGTGTGGCGCGATCCGGCTTTTGAAGTACCCGAAGGACAGGACATCCAGATTCCTGTGATGGCGCACCTCGCCGCCGTAGCCTCCATTGTGCACCGGGCGGGGTGGGACGAGGTGACAGTGGCTGCGGCCTACCTGCACGACACGATTGAGGACATGAACGAGCACGGGCAGCGCCTACGGCGTAAGCAGCTTCGCGAGGCGGTAGGGGCCGAAGTGGCGAAGCTCGTAGCACAGGTGTCGGAGCAGAAATTGGATGAGGAAGGAGAGATGCTTCCGTGGCGAGACCGGAAGGAAGATTATCTTACAAGTCTTCGGGACGGAAGTCCTGAAGGGGCGGCCATCAGCCTGGCCGACAAAATCCACAATCTCTGGTCGATCAATCAGAGTCTAGAGTCGGGGGAGGACATTCTAACAGTACTCAGCGGAGATCGGGAGGCGCAGGACTGGTTCCACCGGGCGGTGTTGGAGGCCTCAAAGGCGCATGACGATTCCCGCCTTGTTCCGATGCGCGAGCGTCTGCAGCAAGAGATTGAACGGTTTGAGGCTCACGAGTAGAGGACCTGTACGAAGGGCCAACACTGGGGACGCGTTTTCCGCTCTTTTCGCCAACGCTATCGTTCATACATGTCATCCGTAAGTGCTTCTCACGCTCTCGTGACCGGTGCCAATCGGGGCCTTGGCCTCGAATGGGTACGCCAACTCGCTGATTCCGTCGAGTTCCTGCTTGCAACTTGTCGTCGTCCCGGAGCGGCCGAGGAGCTCAACCGACTTGCTACGAGCCATCCGGATACGATCGAGGTCCTCTCACTGGACGTGACTGAGCCATCGGCAATTGAGTCGGCTGTGGAGCGTGTACAGCACCAGACGGGAGCGCTGGATCTGCTTGTGAACAATGGGGGGATCAGCGGGGGCGGGACGGGCGACCGGTTCGGTACCGTCGAAGCAGAGACGATGACGCAGGTTCTGCGGACAAATGCGGTGGGTCCACACCTGATGACGCAAGCCTTTGCGGATCTGCTGCGGGCAGGGGCCCAGGCTGATGGCGCAACCGTCGTGAACATCACGTCACAGCTTGGGTCGATTTCGCGAACGTCGGGGGGCGGCTGGCATAGCTACAAGGCGAGCAAGGCGGCACTCAACATGTGCACCCGCCTACAGGCGGCCGAGCTGAAGGACGACGACGTGAAGGTAGTGGCGATGCACCCGGGATGGGTGCGCACCGATATGGGCGGTTCTAATGCGCGCTTATCGACTGAGGAATCCGTCTCAGGTATGATTGAGGTGGTGAAGAATCTGACTCGTGAGGATGCCGGGTGCTTTCTCGCCTACGACGGGGAGGAACTTCCCTGGTAAGTCCCGTTCCCGCAGGCGTTTCCAGGGCAATTGCATTTTATGTTTGGCGACTTCCCGGTAAGGTGGGCAGAGTGGACGATCCTCTCCTCTTCTCTCGTTCGCCCGTTCGTTTTGGGCAGAACCGAAGAGCGCAAGGCACGTGAACGTCCATCTCCCCATCGGCGCTCCACCATGTGACTGTCCTGCAGGCGTTTCGGGTCGTTTGGAGATTTTCAGTCCTACTTGGTATTATTTGAAGCACGTGCTTGTCCCTCAAACCCATAGATTTTGCGTCGGCTTATGACCAACGTTTTTTCTCTTCGATCCTCTCACGCGGCATTCATTGACCGTCTCCGAGAGGAAAATGCCTCACTCCTTCTACAGGTGGCAGGTGTGGTGGGCTTTGCCTTCCTGACCGTTTTGGCGGCAAAGATCCAGTTTCGGGTTTATCTCTGGGAGGTGCCGATCACCCTGCAGACGGCAACGGTGTACGCAAGTGGGTTGTATTTAGGGACTCGTAACGGCTTCCTTGCCCAGCTTCTATATCTGGCCCTCGGTTTGTTTATGCCCGTCTATGCGGGGGACGGATACGGAACGAGTTATCTTTTTGGAGCGGTATCGGCAGGATATCTATTCTCCTACCCACTGGCTGCAGCCGCCATCGGGGCGCTCTCAAAACGGTGGAAGTCCTTTTCAGGAAGCACGTTCGCCACTCTTCTTGGAGCCGCCATTATTTTCACCATCGGCGTCGTGTGGCTTCACTATGCCGCGGGGCACGCCACGTGGTATGAGTCGATTGACAAGGGCTTTCTCCGCTTCGTGTTGATCGATGCCGTGAAGGTCGTTGGCGTCGGCCTTCTCTATTCTGGAACACGATTCCTTGGGGGAGGCTTAAGTGAGGGGGCGTAGGGACAATTGCCTCTAGGCAGAATTGCGGGCGGCCCTCCGTAGGGCGGCGGGTGGGCACACATTTTGTTGTGATCCAGACGACTCCGGGGGCGATGTCTCTTCCTCCTCCGTGATGCGCCGTTTTGAAGCATGATTCCTGAGGTGAGCGCAATGCGCCATTCTTCCTTTCCTCCCGAGCTTCGTAAATTTGTTGAATCGGTGGAAGAAAACGCTCAGGCGGCTGGGCACGCCCCGGCTACGGCCCGAATTTTTGGGGCCTGGGCGGCCTGCTTTGTCCGGTTCTGTACGGTGCACGATCGGGGATGGCGCGAACCGGAGCATGTCTCGCCGTTTCTTGAGTACCTTCAGGGCCGGGATGATGTCGACGACGCCTCCTGTGATCGGGCCGCAGACTCGATGGTTTTTCTCTTCGAGAATCTGCTCAAGACGGACGTGAGCGGGGCGGTGTGGCACCCGGACCGCCAACAGGCAGAAGAAGAGGAAGAAACGAAGGAAGAGAGTGTAGACACCGAGGCCAAGAAGAAAGAGGGGGAGCAAAGCACACTTCTCACTCGGCTTCTCTTTCATACATCTCTTCCCATCAACGAAGCCCTTGAACTTTGTGCTGGAGACGTGGATCTGGACGCTGGGTTGATCTACGTGAGCGATCCGATGGGGACCCCGAAGCGAATCATCGAACTCCCCGATACCTTGCATGACCCGCTTCGGGACCACCTCGATCGTCTGCGGAAGGAGCATGGACCGCGGTTTTTCGATGCCCCGCTCTTCCAGGCCCGGGCGATTCAGGGACGTGTCGATCGCGATGAGGCTGAGGAGCAGGAGGCCGATGAGCCGGTGCCTGCCGACCCGCCGGAGGAAGGAGAGGCCTCAGATCGCCCCGCCTCCCTCTGGGGATATGCCTCAGAAAACTGAGGGCTTCTGCTCTCGTCTCGTACGCCCCGGGGAGGATCCTTGAGGGAGCGTTCCCATCTATAATTCTTCGAACCGGGCGGTTCGACGATAAGGCGCGGCGCAATAAAAAAGGAGGAGATGACCCAGCAAGGGACACCTCCTCCAATCTAATGGGTAGGATTTTTGGGTCCATCCGAAGTCCCCGTTCAACGGACCCGAGGTACTAAAGACTGTCGAGGTCAACCTTTTCCTTAATTGCCTTATAGGTTTCCCACGAAATTAGGACTGCGTGGGGTTCATTGTTCTTTTGAATGAGAACGCCGTTGTTCGTGTCCCGAACATGATCGATGAGATCTGAGGTCTCCGATCGGAGTTCAGTGATCGTTGCAACGGAGTCTACGCCTTCAGTGTTATACATCTGGTGGGGGTAAGGGTAGGTCATGAAAGGACGTAGTGAATCCCCTAGGTGCGGGGATATATGCCCTGCTGAACAGGAAGTAAATGTTCGCCTCTTCTGCCTAGAAAGGTCCCGCCCGATAGCATGTTAACGTAATATTTCTGAAAGTAGGTAAAAACATCGTCTGAGCAGGGGGGCATGACGTGGAAAATCCCTCAGAGAGTTAGCATGTATGTGTTAGTGATAAGTCTCCTCTCATGTCCGTCTCCTTTCTTGTGACGTATGGGACCCTCATGCGCACCTACGGGAACCTAGATGCATTCGGCCTCGAAAAGTCCCTAACGTTTCTTTCCCGGTGCCAATTCAAGGGGAAGTTGTATGATCTTGGTTCGTTTCCGGGGGCCGTTCCCGGATCGGATGTTGTGCACGGAGAACTTTTTCGGTTGACGTCCCCGAGCGTTTGGGACGTTCTCGATGACTATGAGGGGTACGTCCCGAACCAGGAAGAGGCGTCGCTTTTTGTGCGTCGGAAGGTGTCGCTTCAGCACCCTGCCGACCGGTTGGCCTGGGTGTACTGGTACAACGGAGATCCGTCGGGGCATCCACGGGTGCCGTCGGGGGATTGGGCAGCGTACACGGATGGGAAGGGAACCTAACAAGGCTCGTTTGCTCCGATCTCGTGGGCCTTGGGGGTACAGGAGAGCGGAGGAGTCGCCCCGGCCGGCCGATTGACAGGAAGGAAAAAGGGCACCAAACACACAATTTTTATCCGGATCGCTACCATCTCCCGTCTGTACACCTTACGTTCTACAGATGCGAAGGGCTGCTTACCCGATCCCGTATATCAACACTACGACAGTACACTATGGGCAAAAACGTTGCAGAGAAACTAATTGAGAGTCACCTCGTCGAGGGCGAGATGGAGGTGGGGGAGGAGATTGGTCTTGAGATGGACCAGACCCTCACTCAGGATGCCACTGGGACGATGGTGATGCTTGAGTTTGAGGCCATGGGCATTCCGCGCGTGCAGACGGAACTGTCTGCGCAGTACGTGGACCACAACCTCATCCAGTCCGACTTTAAGAATCCGGATGACCACCTCTTCCTCCGCAGTGCCTGCAAGAAGTTTGGGGCATGGTACAGCCGGCCAGGCAATGGGGTGAGTCACCCCGTCCACCAGGAGCGATTCGGGGAGCCGGGCAAGACGCTCATCGGCTCGGATAGTCACTCGCCCGCCGCGGGGGCTATCGGCATGCTTGCCATCGGGGCCGGAGGGCTCGACGTGGCGATGGCGATGGCCGGCAAGCCGTATACGATCAACATGCCCGAGGTCTGGGGCGTGAAGCTGACAGGCGAGCTGCCGGACTGGGTGAGTGCGAAGGACGTGATTCTGACCATGCTGGAGCGCCACGATGTGGATGGTGGCGTGGGCCAGATCATTGAGTACTACGGACCGGGCCTCGACAGCCTGAGTTGCATGGACCGGCACGTGATCGCCAACATGGGCACGGAGCTGGGGGCCACCAGCACCGTCTTCCCGGCCGACGAAGAAGTGCGTCGCTTCCTGAAGCGGCAGGGTCGTGAGGATGCCTTCCGTGAGATTCAGGCAGACGCCGACGCAGAGTACGACGAGTACGAGGAAATCAATCTCTCCGAGCTGGAGCCGAAGATCGCCAAGCCGAGTAGCCCGGGCAATGTGGTGCCGGTGCGTGAGGTCGAAGGCAAGGAGATCTATCAGAGCTACGTCGGCTCGTCCGCCAACCCTGGCTTCCGTGACTTTGCAAGCGCCGCCGAAATTGTGGACGGCCGCCAGGTGCACGACCGCGTTTCGTTCGACGTGAACCCGACGTCGCGTCAGATCCTGGAGAACCTGATGAACACAGGTCACCTCCAGATGCTGACCCGTGCCGGCGCCCGCATCCACCAGGCCGGTTGCAATGGTTGCATCGGCATGGGGCAAGCTCCGGCCACCGGTCAAATCTCGGTGCGTACGGTGCCGCGCAACTTCCCCGGTCGTTCCGGCACGAAGGAGGACGCGGTGTATCTCGTCAGTCCCGAGACGGCTGCTGCCTCGGCCCTCACCGGCGAGATTACCGACCCGCGCGACTTGGCGGATCTCTATGATATGGAGTATCCGAATGCCGAGGAGCCGGACGACATCAGCATCAATACCGACCAGCTCGTCCCGCCGGTCTCCGAGGAGGAGGCGAAGGGCATGGAGCTGGAGAAGGGGCCGAATGTGGTGTCGCTTCCCGAATTCGAAGAGCTGCCGCAGGAGTTTGATCTCCCGGTGCTGTTGAAGGTGGGCGACGATATCTCGACCGATGAGATTATGCCGGCCGGCTCGCGCATTCTTCCGTACCGCTCCAACATTCCGAAGATTTCGGAATTCGTCTTCGAGCAGGTCGATGAGAGCTTCTTCGATCGCGCGATGGAGCACCAGGACAATGGCTTTGCCGTCGTCGGGGGCACCAACTACGGACAGGGATCCAGTCGGGAGCACGCTGCCATTGCGCCGCGGTGGCTTGGCACGCGCGTCAAGATTGCCAAGAGCTACGCTCGGATTCACCGGCAGAACCTGGCAAACTTTGGCATCCTGCCGCTCCTCTTCAAGGACGATGAGTCCTACGACAGCATTGAGCAAGGCGACACGCTTCAGTTCCGCAACCTGCGCGATCAGGTGAAGGCGGGCACGGACGTGGAGCTCACCAATGCGGATAAGGACGAAACCTACGTTGTGGAGCACGACCTCTCAGAGCGCGAGCTCCAGATGGTGCTTGAAGGCAGCCAGATTAGCGTCGTGAAGCAGGAGTTTGCTACGGCGTAGTCGGGGGATGAACATTCGTAAAGACGAACGGGGAAGCCGGCTTTTCGGCTTCCCCGTTTGCTATTTCTGGGCGGTACGTGGATTTGAGGGCATTTCGTCGGTTGTGTGCTGGCGTCTGAGACTGTTGTTGATTGTTGGCCGGATGGAACATCGGAGGGGGGTTTGCCGACCGGGGGACCCTTAATCGTTCGGAAGCCCCCAACACAGACGGATCTCGACGATCTGCGGTCGTTACGCTCAGCCTAAAATGCGATCGTGTGAAATCAAAACAGGCTCTAAGTTCGAGTGCCTACTGATGGTGAGAGCGGACTCCGCTAGAATGGGGATCCAAGCAACATTCTTTTTCCCGCTACGTAGCCACTCTGTGTGTTTGTAGCCAGTCACAGCCCCAAAAATCTGCTCGTTCTTGGCCTTCTTTCCGAGTAGGATTCCGCCGTGTCGTATTGCGGAATGGATCGCCAATCGAGAGCCGCTCGGACTACGCAGGATTTCAGATGAGGGGGCGGCCCCTCGTCGTTCGTACGCACCCATTTTTATACTGAGTTGTGGACCTTCCTCGACCATTTTACAACCAGTGGTCCTCCCAGCGACGGCCCGCTGCCCACGCCCTTTGGGATTGGCACTCGGCCCTCACGCAACCGCAACCCATTGGAGAGAACGGGACCGAAGAACGTCAGCAGCACTTTTTTGAGGAAGAACGGGCCCGCGCCGAAGCAGGCGAACCGATGCGTCTGGTTCGTAAAGAGGTCTGGCAAGAGGCCTATTCAGTGTGTCACGAGCATGACCTGGATCGGTCGCTTCTGGCGGCGCAGGTCGCCGGGGCCCGTCATCTTCAGGGGACTGTCCAGTTTGAGACGAGCGCAGTGCTTAAGCAGTTTGTGGGCCTCTGGGCCGTGCCGCACGGACAGCTATTGGCCGGATTGGCGGGCGCAGGGCTTTCCATCCATCGCCAGTACGCTGGGGAACTCGCTCGAGGGTTTTTCCATCTCAACCGGCTCATTTCCCTCCCGCAAGATGTAAAAAAAGGGAAGCTGTTTCTTCCCCTGGACAATCTAGAGCAGCGAGGAGTATCTGTCGAACAACTCCGCACCGGTGACATCGACGAGGGCATGCGGGGGCTTTTGTGGAAGGAAAGCGTTCGGATTCGCGATGCCCTCGCGCAGGGGCGTCCCCTGATCGCAAACCTCTCGTTGCGGCAGCGCTTTGCGCTGAAGCGATTTTGGGTGGGGGCGCTCGAACTATTAAAGGAACTGGAGCGTCGTGACTTCGATCTCTGGAGCCGTCCGCTGAACCTCCCGTTCTTTCGGCGCGTGCAGGTATACGTGCAAACTCTCCTCGGCCGCTCGGTGTCACAGTAGCCGGCCAAATCGTATGGCAGGGCGCCTCGGGGGCCTTGAGGAGACGGAGTAAGGAGGCGCCGATATGCGAATTGTTCTCCATTACCCACATCCCGATAGAAGCAATGACTACCTACAAAGAGGCTGGGGTCGACGTCGACGCCGGTGACGACGCCGTCGATCGCATTCGCCCAATGGTCCGCGAGACGTTCACGCCCGGTGTGCTGGCCGACATTGGCGCATTTGGGTCGTTTTTTGAATTGGACCTAGACGGGGTGGAACAGCCGGTACTCGTTTCCTCCATCGATGGGGTCGGGACGAAGGTGAAAGTGGCGGCGCGGGCCGAGCGCTACGACACGGTGGGGCAGGATCTTGTGAATCACTGCGTCAACGATATCGCCGTGTGCGGGGCCAAACCCCTTTATTTTCTGGACTACGTGGGGACTGGCGAACTGGATCCTGGCGTGGCGGAAGAGGTGGTGCAGGGATTTGCAACAGCCTGCAAGGAAAATGAGTGTGCCCTCGTAGGCGGGGAGATCGCGGAAATGCCGGACGTTTACGGATCCGATGATTTTGACCTTGTAGGGACCATTGTCGGCGTGGTCGACAAGCCGAAGATTGTAAATGGGGAGACAGTGCAGCCGGGCGATGTGCTTCTGGGGCTGCCGTCGACGGGGATTCACACGAACGGATACACTCTTGCTCGGACCGTTCTCTTTGACCGCTATGACGTGGACGATACGCTCGACGAGCTGGGCGGCGAGACGATTGGGGAGGCACTGCTTCGGGTTCACCGCTCGTACCTCAGCGCCATTCAGTCCCTCGTAGACGCAGGCCTAGCGCAGGGGCTCGTGCACGTGACTGGAGGTGGGCTGCCGGGGAATCTGCGCCGCGTTATGCCGGAAGGCTGTCGCGCGTCCGTCGACTACGAGGCCTGGACCCGACCGCCCCTCTTTGATCGCATTCAGCGGGATGGGGAGGTGCCGGAGGCGGATATGCGACAGACCTTCAATCTTGGCATTGGCCTCGTGGCCGTTGTGCGGGAGGCCGACGTCGAGGAGGCGCGGCGCGTACTGGAGCAGGACGGGGAGTCTCCGGTCCGTATCGGCGAAGTGACGGCTACGGATTAGGGGGAGACGGGTTGAGGAACAGGGGGGAATAGGAACATTCGGCGGGAAAGGAAGGGTAGGATTCGTGCTTCGCGTCTCGATCCACGGGTCGTACCGAAGGGACCGAAGCCTTTTCACGGACGGTTGCTCATCCACGCGGGTCCACTATGCTGAGTCTTTTTCTAATCGCACTGATCAGTTACTTCCTGGGCTCCATTCCCGGTGCTCTATGGTCAAGCAAAGCCCTCCACGGTGTAGATATCCGCAACTACGGAAGCAAAAATGCGGGCGCTACGAATGCCTTTCGGGTTGTGGGATGGCAGGCCGGGGTGCTCGCGACGATTGTGGACATGGGCAAAGGGTACCTTGCGGCGGGGGTGGTGGCGAGTGTCATCCGAATCGATCCGCTGCCAGCCCTGAACATCTTTGGATGGGACACTGGTGTTGTTGTGGGACTGATGGCTGGACTCGTGGCCATTCTTGGTCATATGTTTCCCATCTTTGCGCGCTTCGAAGGAGGGAAAGGCGTTAATTCGGCAGCCGGCATCCTCATTGCCCTCACGCCGTGGACGATGCTCTACACGATGGCCGTGTTTGTGTTGGTGCTCTTTACGTCCCGATACGTCTCATTGGCCTCAATTACGGCCGCGGTGGCGTTTCCTACCATCGTTGCCATTCGAAAGTACGGATTTGGGGTGGATCTTGACCCCAGCCTCCTCGTCGTTGGGATTCTCATCGCGACCGCAATTGTGGTTGCCCACCAGTCCAATATCCGGCGCTTGCTGCGCGGAAATGAGAATCGCGTAAGCTCGTTTTCCCCTGCACAGGGCATGCTGGGACGGGGAGAGATTTAACCGGACTGGGTTTTCCGTATCACCCCTTGCTTGTCGCTTAGTCGAAGTTCATGTCCTCTTCTATTACACTCCTCGGGGCTGGGAGCTGGGGGACAGCCTTGGCCGTGCATCTCGCTGAAGCCGGTCGAGACGTTACGCTCTGGGCCCACCGCCCGGCGGCCGTGGAGCGGATGCGCCGCACCCGGCAGAATGCGCCCTACCTTCCCGAGGTTCACATTCCGTCGTCCGTGCGCCTCACCGCCGACCTTGAGGCGGCCACGGCGGCCGCTGACCTCTGGGGCGTGGCGGTTCCCTCTCAGCACCTCCGGAGCGTAGCCGAACGCCTCCGCTTCGTTCTGCGTGACGATGTGACCATCGTGTCCCTTGCGAAGGGCATCGAGAACGACACGCTTCTTACCATGTCGCAGGTGCTGGAGGAAGTGCTTGGGACAGAGGACCCGCAGGCCCACATTGGAGTGCTGTACGGACCGAGCCACGCTGAGGAGGTGGCCGACGGTCGGCCGACCACGGTAGTGGCCGCGGCGCCGGAAGAGACGGTGGCCGAGCAGATCCAGGCGGCCTTCATGACGGAGCGGCTTCGGGTCTACGTGAATACGGACGTGATTGGGGTGGAAATTGGCGGGTCGGCCAAGAACGTGCTGGCCATCGCTGCGGGCATCGGGGATGGCGTTGGGTATGGGGATAACGCAAAGGCGGCGCTGATTACACGGGGCATTGCCGAGATTCGCCGCCTGGGCCTTGCCATGGGAGCGAAGCCACAGACGTTTGCAGGGCTTGCTGGGATCGGCGACCTCATCGTGACGTGTATGAGTCAGCATAGCCGGAATCGGTACTTGGGAGAGCAGATCGGACGCGGAAAGACCCTCGAAGAGGTGCTGGACGGAATGGAAATGGTGGCCGAGGGCGTGCGAACGACACAATCCATCCACGATCTGGCAGAGACGTACGGGGTCGAGATGCCGATTACAGAAGCCGTCTACGCCATCTTGTTCGACGGACGCCGTCCCCGCGAGATGGTGGAGCGACTCATGACCCGATCCGCCAAGCATGAGAACTGGCTTCCTGATGCGCTTCAGGAATCACGTCCCAAGTCGTAGGAATACGCCAGAACAGCGAGCACATCCTTAGAGACTGTTTTGATTGTTGACCGGATGGGAAATCGGAGAGGTGTTTCGCGACCTGGGGAACCGTTAATAGCTCGGAAGTCCCTAACATAGACGGATCTCGATCATCTGCGGTCGTTACGCTCAGCCTAAAATGTTATCGTGTGACATCAAAACAGCCTCTTTGAGCAGAGGTATCGGGAAAAAGCGTTCGTCGGTCGTCGGAACGGGTAGTGTGCGCTAGAGCGGGACTCACGTTTCTACTTTCCTAAACGCCACTCCCGTAGCCACGCGTTGCCACCGCCAATGTGGGAGACGGCACGCGGCGATTCTGGCATGTTGCATTATAGACCTGAACCATGACCCTTCGTGAATTAGAACAGTTGGTCGAACTCGGCGAAGGGATCAGTCTGGAGTTTAAACGCCGCGTGCCACGCCCGGAGCGGATCGCGAAAGAAATTGTCGCCCTCGCCAACACGAATGGGGGGCGGATCGTGCTCGGAGTCAGTGATGACGGCACGATCGAAGGATTTGAGAACATCTCTGAACAACAGTTCTTGCTTCGTCAGGCCACGGAAGCACACTGTGCACCTCCAGTCGACTACGAGACGGAGCGCATCATGGTGGCCGACCTGCGCGACGTCATTGTCGTGACGGTACCGGAGAGCAATAACAAGCCCCACTTTGTTGTGTCGGATCCGTCCTCGAACGGGGAAGGGCCGGCGTACGTGCGGGTGGAGGAGCGCAGTGTGGAGGCCAGTAAGGAAACTGTTGAGCGCCTTCGTAATCAGGAGACGGACGGGGGGGTGACGTTCGAATTTGGGGAGACAGAGTCGCTTCTTATGCGCTACCTCGATGATTATGGGCGAATTACGGTTGCTCAGTTTGCCCAGTTGGCTGACATTTCTCCAGAGCGTGCATCGCAAACGCTGCTGCGTCTTACCCGGGCCGATCTTCTCTACCTGCACAATGCCGAAGAGGGAGACTACTTTACGCTGAACTACTGAGCCAGCGGACAGGACAGAGTCGGCCTCCACTGGGGTTACTTCTGTTATTGCATAGGAGGCAAAACCCAAGGAGTCTCAACTGTGGGCAAGGAGGAAAGAGCACAGGAAAGTCGTCCGTGAGCATCGATACCAAGAATGCAATACGGGACGTGGGCCGCTCTGGTCGGTCGAACTGCTGGTGTATCGGAGCGTTGACCTAGAGCATCCCTGGAAACCCCTTGTAGTCGGTCGGGGGTTGTATCTCCGATCGAGTGTATGTAAAATATGTGTGCGCGATCAACCTCCGTTATTGATCGTCTCCGGAATCCCGCGATCCTTTTCCATCCTGACTGCGTGTTATGCCTGTTACGGAAACGATCCCGCTTCACGAAACTGCGCGCAAGCGGTATCTGAACTACGCCCTCTCGGTCATTACCAGCCGGGCCCTGCCCGACATCCGAGACGGTCTGAAGCCGGTACAGCGTCGCATCCTGTATGCGATGTTTAACAACCTGAACCTATATCCCAACAAGCGGCACCGGAAGAGCGCTACTGTCGTCGGAGACACGATGGGGAAATACCATCCGCACGGCGACAAGGCGATCTACGACGCGATGGTGCGAATGGCGCAGCCGTTCTCGCTGCGGGCTCCCCTGGTGGATGGACACGGCAACTTTGGATCCATCGATGGGGACAATGCCGCTGCGATGCGGTACACGGAGGCGAAGCTCCGCCCCCTGGCAATGGAGATGCTGGAAGAGTTGCGGGATGAAACGGTCGACTATCGGGACAACTTCGACGGCACGATGGAGGAACCGGTCGTGTTGCCGTCGCGCGTACCGAATCTTCTGGTGAATGGCGCCAGCGGCATTGCGGTAGGCATGGCGACGAATATTCCCCCGCATAACCTGGGAGAAGTGGTGGATGCGGCGCTGCACATGGTAGACGAGCCCGATGTGTCGAGTGCTACGCTGGTGGAGGAGCACATTCAGGGACCGGACTTTCCCACGGGAGGACAACTCCTGAACACCCAGGAGGAGATGAAGGAGATCTACGAGACGGGGAAGGGGACGATTGAGATGCGAGGGGGGTACCGGAAGAAGGGAAAGACGCGGGTCATCATTGAGTCGATCCCGTACGGCGTGGACAAGAGCAAGATCGTGGAGGAGATTGCCGATCATATTGCGGATGAAAACGTGCCGCAACTCTCCAATGTGCGGGACGAGTCGACGGACGACGTGCGGATTGTGTTGGAGTTGAAGCGCGGCTCCGACACGGAAGCGGCGATGGCGTACCTTTTCAAGCACACGAAGCTTCAGAAGCGATTCCACGTCAACCTCACGTGCCTCGTGCCCACCGACGACGCCGAAGTGGGAGCGCCCCGACAGGTGGACCTCCGCACAATTTTGCGGCACTTCCTGGACTTCCGGATGGAGGTGGTGGTCCGGCGCCTTGAAAATGAGCTGGAAGAGCTGGAAGACCGGATCCACATCCTGGAGGGATTCGAGATCATCTTCGATGCGCTCGACGAGGCCATCAAGATGATTCGGGCGTCGAAGGACAAGAACGATGCGGCCCAGCGGCTCATGCACCGATTTCAGCTGGACCGTGAACAGGCTGACGCAATTCTGGAGACCCGGCTCTTCAAATTGTCGCAAATGGAAATTGAGGCCGTTCGGGAAGAGTTGTCCGAGAAGCGGGAGCGGGCCGAGGAGATTCGCGGGCTGCTGGACGACGAGCAGGCCCGGTGGGAGCTCATTAAGGGGGAGCTCAGAAATGTCCGGGACGAGTACGCCGACGAGCGACGCAGCACACTGGTGGGGCCGGATGCGGAGATGGAGTATACGGAGCGCGACTACATCGTGGACGAGGACGTGTTCGTGATTGTGACGCGGGACGGGTGGATGAAGCGACAGGGCTCGTATTCAGATGTCGACTCGATTCGGGTACGGGATGGAGATGAGGTGGGGTGGGTCTTACCGGGCTCGACCCGCGCCACGGTCGGCTTCTTTACGAACTACGGCACCTGCTACACGACTCGCATTGCGGATATTCCCAGCACGACCGGCTACGGGGATCCCGTGCAGAAGCTGTTTAAATTCGACGACGGGGAGTACGTCGTTGGGGTCGTCTCCTTCGATGAACGCGTATTGCCCGATCCCTATCCCCCGGAGCCGAACGATCAGGCCGATCTCTTTGACGAAGAGGACTTCGATCCGGACGATCCGGACGCACCCGATCAGCCGTATGTCGTGGCATTATCGAAGGGAGGACAGGCCACGCGCTTCACGGTGAACGGATTCATGGAGCCGTCTACGCGGACCGGGCGCATGTTCATGAAGCTTGAGGACGGGGACGAGGTGGTCGGCGCGCGGCTGGCACGAGGACAGGAGAACGTCTGCCTCGCCTCGCACGATGGCCGCGCGCTCATCTTCCCCGTGCATCAGGTCTCCGTATACAAGGGACCGGCGAAGGGGGTGCGGGCGATTAAGTTGCAAGAGGACGACCGCGTGCTCGGCTTTACGTTGAGCACCAAGGCCCGCGAGGGGTTCAAAGTGGCGACGAACAACGGGCGGGAGGAGATCGTGCGCACCACGAAGTTTGACGTGACGAATCGGGGGGCGAAGGGCACGCTCGTAATCAAGCGCGGATATTTCGCGGACGTGTTTCCGGAGCCCATCGTGCGGTCGGTGGACGGAGAAGAATAACGGACCGCGGACTGGATGCCTCAAGAGGGTCCGTCGTCGGTTGTTTCTGAGGACGATTTCTTCGCGCAGGGGCAACTCCTTCCCTTCACATGCCCAGACGCACACACTCACACACGCAGTAGCACATGCCCACGACGTATACCGGAAAAGACATCGACGTTCTTGAAGGCCTGGAGCCGGTGCGTAAGCGGCCCGGCATGTACATCGGCGGCACCGGCCGGCCCGGCCTGCACCACATCCTCTGGGAAGTAGTGGATAACGCGGTCGACGAGGCCACCAACGGCTACGCCTCGACCATCGAGGTAACGCTGCACGAGGATGGGACCAGCGTCACCGTGTCGGACAACGGGCGGGGCATTCCGATCGACGAGCACCCGGAGAAGGGCGTTCCGACCCTGGAGCTGATCCTGACCACGCTCCACTCCGGCGGTAAATTCGACGCCAGCAACTACATCACGTCCGGCGGCCTGCACGGCGTGGGGGTCTCGGTCGTAAATGCCCTCTCCGAGGAAATGGTGGCCACCGTGAAGCGGGATGGGCAGGAGTACCAGCAGACCTTCCGACGTGGAACGCCCGTCACTGAGCTGGAAACCACGAAGAATGGGGCACGGGGAACGGGGACGTCGATTTTCTTTCGCCCTGATCCCGACATCTTCGAGTCGGTGGAGTTTGATCCGGCCTGGATCCGAGAGCAGCTGGAGGTGAAAACATACCTGAATCGGAATCTGCGGATTGTTTTTACGGACGAGACGAGCGGCGAGCGGGTGGAGCTCCAGCACGAAGGGGGCATCGAGGAATACCTGGAGCACATGGTGGAGGATCTCCAGGTGAGCACCATCCACGATGACATCTTCATGCTCGAAGATGACGATGTGGAGGGAGAAGGACGGCTCGAAATTGCTCTTCAGTGGACCGACGCGCCCAACCAGCAGCTCCATACGTTCGTGAACGGCATTCCCACGCAGGATGGGGGCACACACGAGCAGGGATTAAAGAGTGGCATTCGGAGCGTGGTGCGGTCCTACATGGATACCCATGATCTCGTCCCGCACCGCTTGGAAATCAAAGGGGAGGACACGCGAGAGGGGCTCGTGGGCATCGTGAATCTCTTCGTCGTCGACCCCCAGTTTCAGGGGCAGACGAAGGACAAACTCAACAATCCGTCCGTGCGATCGATGGTCACGGGGTCGCTTCGCACACACTTCGAGCAGTATCTTAACGATCACCCGTCGACGGGCGAGGCCATCGCGTCGCGGGTGATCCAGGCGGCGAAGGCCCGGCGAGCGAGCCGATCGGCCTCCAGCGGGGGCGGGGGCAGTTCCGGCTCCAAGACCCGCCTCAATCTGCCGGGCAAGCTAGCGGACTGCTCCTCGAGTACACCGAGTGAGTGTGAGCTCTTCATTGTAGAGGGCGACTCGGCGGGCGGCTCCGCCAAGCAGGCCCGCGACCGGTCGACGCAGGCCGTCCTGCCGTTGCGGGGGAAGGTGCTGAATGCTGAGCAGGCCTCTCTTAGCCGGGTTCAAGGCAATAAGGAGCTTTCCAACATCGTGCAGGCGCTGGGCTGTGGCATTGGGGACGATTTGGATCTGTCCGATCTCCGCTACCACAAAATCATTCTCCTAATGGATGCGGACTCGGATGGGCACCACATCGCTACGCTTCTCCTTACATTCTTCTACCGCTACATGACACCCCTGCTGGAGGGCGGTTTCGTCTACATTGCCCAGCCACCGCTCTACCGCATCGACGCGGGGAAGGAGACGCACTGGGCGCTCGACGACCAGGACAAGGCGCGCATCCTTGAGGAGATTGAACAGGACGGACGCAACCTCTCAGTCGACATCCAGCGCTTCAAGGGCCTCGGCGAAATGATGCCGGACACGCTTGACGAAACGACGCTTGCGCCGGACACGCGGCGCCTTTTGGAGGTCGACATTCCGGACACGGAGCGCATGGTGACGGAGCAGACCATCACTGAACTCATGGGGCGGGATAGCTCCGCCCGGTTCGACTTCATCATGCAGCATGCTGCCGATGCCGACGAGCTGGATGTGTAATGGGAGGAGGAAAGGGCCGTCCACGCCTTCAGGGGCGGCCCTCAATCAATCGTGGGTTTGCGTTCATCCCACCTGTTGAATTCATTGTTGAAGCGTGTGTAAACACGTTTCTCGCTTTTTGGTCTCAATTCCGTACTCGTATGTCACGTCGACCGTTGTATCGGGCGTTCCTTCTCATCGTCCTTTTTGCTTTTGGCTTTGTGCTTCCGGTTGCAGCACAGGAGGAGCCCGAGTCCGACGAGCCGACCCCTACGATTGCCGAGAAAACAGAGGGCATGGAGGCATTGGACGGGTTTGTTCCGCTCTACTGGGATGCGGAAACGGGGACGCTTTGGATGGAGATCTCGCGTTTCGATACTCCTTTCTTGTATGTGTCCTCTTTGCCGGTAGGATTGGGATCGAATCCTGTCGGGCTCGACCGAGGACAGCTTGGCACCCAGCGCGTGGTGCGGTTTGAGCGAACAGGGCCGAAGGTGCTTCTCGTCGAGCCGAATCTCGACTATCGCGCGGTGACCGAGAATGAGGCCGAGCAGCGCGCTGTTCGACAGGCATTTGCTTCGGGCGTGGTGTGGGGGTTTGAGGTTGCAGCGGAGGAAAAAGGGGGCGAAGCTGTGCTCGTAGACGCGACGGAGTTTGTCGTACGGGATGCGCACGGGGTGGTCCGACGTCTCAAGGAGACCGATCAGGGCAGCTATGCCCTCGATCAGAGCCGGAGTGCGCCGTACCTGGACAACGTAAAGGCTTTTCCCGAAAACACGGAGATGGAAGCCCGGCTCACATTTACCACGGATGAGGATCCTGGAGAGTATGTGCAGCGGACCGCCGCGGACCCCTACGCCGTGACTCTTCGGGTGCGGCATTCCTTTATCCAGCTCCCCGACACGTCTGGGTACGCTCCCCGCTCATTTGACCCTCGGTCCGGTCTTTTCTATGAATCGTTTCAGGACTATGCAACCCCGATCGGAGCCTCGATGGATCGACGGTATATCAATCGCCATCGGTTGTCGTGCGCCGAAGCACCGGGCCCCGATGGCCTTTGTCCGCCGGAAGACCCGATCGTGTACTACCTGGATCCCGGCACGCCCGAACCGGTGCGTAGTGCCCTCCTTGATGGCGCCCGGTGGTGGGCGGAAGCCTTCGAGGCAGCAGGCTTTGAGGATGCGTACCGTGTGGAGGTCCTGCCGGACAGTGCCGATCCGATGGATGTTCGCTATAACGTGATTCAGTGGGTGCACCGGCGGACACGAGGCTGGAGTTACGGAGCTTCCGTAACGGATCCGCGGACCGGCGAGATTCTAAAGGGACACGTGACGCTCGGATCCCGACGCGTTCGACAAGACTACCTCCTGGCGGAGGGACTCTTAGCTCCGTATCAGGGGGCGCACGTCGATGGGTATGCTCCGGAAAACGATCCCATGCTCGACATGGCGCTGGCTCGGATCCGACAATTGTCGGCACACGAGGTGGGGCATACGCTAGGCCTTGCCCATAATTTTGCCGCCTCGATCAACGACCGGGCATCTGTGATGGATTACCCGGCGCCTTTGGCGCGTGTGCAGGGAGATTCCATTTCGCTTCGGGAGGCCTACGACACCGGTGTGGAGCGCTGGGACAAGGTGGCGACCCGCTATGCATACGCACAGCCCGACTCGGGCGAAACGGAAGCCGACATGCTGGATCGCATTCTTCGAAGTGCTCGGGAGCAGGGACTACTGTACGTCACCGATCGTGATGCTCGACCCGCCGGGGCGGCGCAGCCGGAGGGCAACCTGTGGGACAATGGGGAGAACATGGTCGACGCTCTCGAGCGCGAGATGAACGTCCGATCCGTGGCGCTGGATCGCTTTGGACAATCCGTCGTGCGTAGCGGGGAGCCGCTGGCGCTCATGGAGGAGGTTCTCGTGCCGCTCTATCTCCGCCATCGGTATCAGGTCGAAGCGACGGCCAAACTCGTCGGCGGCGTGGCCTACGACTACGCCCTTCGAAATCGGGGCACGCCGCGACTCTCGGCCCGTGTGCCTGCCGATCGGCAGCAGGCGGCCCTGAATGGGCTTTTGGAGACAGTGACGCCTGGTCAGCTTGCGCTTCCGGACGCGGCCCGAGAGTACATCCCCCCACGTCCCCCCGGACATTCGTCCAATCGAGAGCTGTTCGATGGGCGGACGGATCCGACGCTCGATCCCTATGCTCCGGGGGAAGTGGCGGCGACCATGGTCTTGGAAGCTCTGGTTCAGCCTGAGCGTGCCATGCGCCTCGTGGTTCAGCACGATGCGAATGCAGATCTTCCGGGTCTACGGGCCGTTCTGACTCAGATTACCAACCACGTGTGGAAGAATGAACAGCCGAAGGACCCGTATCGGGCGGAACTCCAACGCACAGTGCAGCAGGTTTGGACGGACATCCTACTGAGCCGTGCCAGTGGTGCGCAGGCTGCTCCTGCAGTGCAAGCGCGCCTCGTTCAGCATCTCCGTGATCTTGAGGATTGGCTTGGCCGAAACCAGGGCACGGATGCTGAAACCCAGGCCCACCGTCGATCACTTCAGGCCTTGATCCAACGGTACCTCACCCGAGATTACAGCACCGAGTCGTCTGCTCCTGAGCTCGAAACGCCTCCGGGCTCTCCGATTGGAACTGCGTCGCCCTCGTACAATCAACGGCAATCGCGACGTCATAACTGGCTCGAAACCTGGTCTCCGGCACTCCCTGCGTGTTTTCGGTGAGAGTAAAAAACCGTTATTGCCGCAAAGGGGAGGTAGTGCAGATCTTATGAATCAACGTAAGAATGGGCCTGGTCGGGTGTTTTTTCCTGTGTTTGGTACGGAATTCGTGCATCCATAACCCGCAGGCCTCCAATACTCCAGCAGTTTCATTTTCTGGAGGTTTGTCGGAGGACTTCCTTCTGGCTTTTATAGGAGAGTATGAATAATATTTTCCCCTAGCGACCGCTCCGTTCATGTCTGATGCACCGGTCGATAAGGAGGCTTTATTTGAGCTTGTTGATGAAGATCCGGAATTCTTGAAGCGCCTCATCAAGACCTTTCTGGACGACTGTTCGGTCTACATGGAGGGGATTCGAGAGGCAATAGAGACTGAAGACGCCGATTCTTTGACGAGAGAGGCACATGGATTGAAAGGAGCTGTGTCAAATCTTCAGGCCGAGCCTGCTCAAGAGGCGGCCCGCCGCCTGGAAGAGATTGGACGGTCGGACACCCTTGAAAAGGCTCCAGGCGCTCTGCAGGACTTGGAGGAGGAAATTCAGCGGCTCCGATCTGTGCTGAAGGCGTATACAGACGAACTGTGATACTGGAGGAATACCCGATCTCAGGATCGGGAAGGACAACCGCTCTGTGTTGGGTTGTTTTGTACACCTGGAGAGTTAAGTGGTAGTTCTGTTACTCTATGGAGATTGAGTGGGTGGTATTTTCCGGTTGGAAATCGAGGGCGGTGGGGCGAGAGATACGACAGGCGCATTGCTGCAAATCGTGAAGGTCTACCGACGAAAGGCCGCCCTGTCTCTCAAGTCCAAGAGCGCTCCACACCCGTTCGACATATCGGAAGGGGAACCCGTGCGTTTATTCTAGACCTCTGTCCGGTCATCTCATGATTTCTTAGAGCAACGTCAGGTGCTGACATCTGCCGGGGCGATATCGCATGAGTCCCGTGGGGTCAGGGAGCCTGCACCGAGAGGAACGGGACCGTAAACCCACGACAAGAGGGACGTGGCGAGGTGACACCTCCGACCGAGGCTTCTAACGACCGCGCTCAGATAGCCTAAGCAAATGTGAACGCCCTCGTCGGCATAATACCGCATCCGGCAACATTATTCAGTACGAGAAAGGCATCCGAAGCATCATTGGCCTCCAGCATCACTTCGGATTGAGTTTCCATCTCCGAACGATGCTGAAGGAGTTGGTATCCCCTGGTGGATCCTAATTGCAGACGGCAGGAATTGGGAGATCCCGTTGCGCCATTGGCGATATTTTTTCCGTCCAGTTGAGCAAGTTCACTAGGACTGGGGGGGGGCTTCGTCGTCGAAGTGATCGAATCCGCCCGGCTGCAGGGGGACGTTTTCGCCGTCGGCTCGTTGAATCAGAACAGGATGCTCCGGGTCGTCCGGCTCCACGATGTCGCCGATGACCGTGTACGACTGCGGATCGGCTGCGTCCAGCTCGTCCTCTGGAATCGTAAAGACCAGCTCGTAGTCCTCGCCGCCGAAGAGGGCGTAGATGCTCACGTCTTCGCCAAAGTCAGTGGCGGTGTTCCGGGTTTCCGGGTCAATGGGGAGAGCCGGTTCGTACAACTGTGCGCCGACCTCGCTGGCCTCGCAAACGTGATGCACCTCAGAGGCAAGGCCGTCGGAGATATCGATGAGCGCATGCGGCTTAATACCGGCGTCGGCCCAGTCGCGCACAGTTTTGAGCTGGGCGGGAGGGGCGAGATGACGTCGAATCACGTACGAGAACGGATCCAGGTTGGGCTGGAAGTCCTCTCCCTGCTCCTCCATGCGTTGACGGTTACGCACCAGTGCCTTCAGGCCCGCGTAGGATGCGCCAATGTCGCCGGTTACGCATAGCTTATCGCCGACCTTGGCGCCGCTGCGATAAACGACATCGTCTTCCTGGGCCTCGCCCACTACGGTGACGGAGAGCGACAGCGCGTGTGCACTGACCGTGTCGCCCCCCACCACGGTGACATCGTAGGCATCGCAGGCTTCTTTTACGCCCTCGTAGATGGTTTCCACCATCTCGACCGACACCTGCTGGGAGAGGCCAAGCGTGACAGTAGCGTATCGCGGCTCCGCGTTCATAGCGGCAATGTCGCTCACGTTCACCGACATCGCCTTAAAGCCGAGGTGCTCCATTGGCATGAAGGCACGGTCGAAGTGAATGCCTTCCGTGAGCGCATCCGTAGTGAGCAGGTGTACCCGGTCGTCACCCACGCGGTAAACAGCAGTGTCGTCTCCAATACCGGAGACGAGACTGTCGTCGGACGCGTGGCCGAGCGTGTCGCGCATGAGGGCGATGAGACCGAACTCGCCAATGTTGGCAATGTCGGTTTGCTGCGGGGCGTTTGGGGCTTCCATGAGGCAACGCGGAACTGGAAAGCGAAAACAGCTCGTAGGGAAGAGATCCGTACCCCAAGCAAAGGGGGGATGTTTGCTTGATTGCCGCTTCTTTGTCCACCTTCGTCAGCTTTTTGTGTCGCCCGGTCGTTAGGCTGTTGTATGCGGGACGCTGATGCTCCCAAGCAGTGTAGGGGCGGATGCCCCCGTTACGGACGGAAGGTTTGTTGGCTTCCCGTTCACGGTTTCGTGTGCCAGGACGGCGAAGCAGAGAGCCTCTTTCGCGTCGGCGTCGAGGCCATAGTCGGCGGCGGAGCGGACGGGGATTGGGGAGAACGCATTCTCCAACATGCCCATGAGGGTGTCGTTATGCACGCCTCCCCCGCTCACGATGAGCGTGTCGATGGACTGTTCGGGATGGAACTCCGCAACGTCTTCGCCAGGGGCAGGCCGAATATACCGGGCGTAGGCCTGATACACCGAGGCAGCGGTGAGGAGGGTAGCCGTGGCGATTGTGTCTTCCGCAGAGAGGCTACGGGACTGAGCTGCTCCGATCAGTCGATCCACATAGTCTTCCCCAAACTCTTCCCGACCGGTCGATTTTGGCGGTTCGCGATGGAAGTAATCGCCCTCCAGTAGATCGGCAAGCAAATCGTGGTCCGGCGTTCCCGCGGCGGCGTGTCGTCCGTCTGGATCATAGGGCGTGTCGAAGAGGCGGTTGGCCAGGGCGTCGATCACCATGTTGGCCGGTCCCGTGTCGAAGGCGCGCACCTCAGTCGGGAGGCCACCGGCAGGAAGGACGGTGAGGTTGGCAATGCCGCCCAGGTTGAGGAGGCCTCTATGCTCGTCCGGCGCCGTACACGTCACGTAGTCGAAGTAGGGAACGAGGGGAGCGCCCTGGCCGCCCAGGGCCATGTCGGCAGAGCGAAAATCGCCTACCACCGGCACGTTGAGCCGATTGGCGAGAAGAGAGGGATTGCCAATCTGGAGCGTCCCGCGAACGTCCTGTCCGGCACAGTCCGCCGGTTCAGGAAGGTGGTGCACCGTCTGCCCGTGCGAGCCGACGAGGTCGAGCTTGTCGCGTGCGGCACCAATCTCATCCAGCACCCGATCGACCGCATTCGCGTACACGTCCGCCAGACGAGCATTCAGGCGGGTTAGATCTTCGACCGAGGAGTGTTCAGGAGTGGAGTTGCGGCGGAGCAGGGACGAAAGGGCCTCCGGGTAGGGCTGGTGCACAAACGCGTCCTGGTGCACCGAGAGATCCGTTCCGCTGCCCTCGACCGTAGCGAGCACAGCATCCACGCCGTCTAGTGAGGTGCCGGACATGAGGCCCGCAACCCGTCGAGAGGATTGGTCGTGGAGGCGGAGGAGGGCGTCCATAAGAGGAACTCGGAAGACGAAAAAGAAACAGGACGGGACGGCCCGGTGCAGGAAGAAGACGCCACAGCAGCGCGGCAGGGCAGCAGTCACTCAGAGTTTTCCTGTTCTGCCTTCTGCTCCGCCTTCTCGCGCATTTCGGCAGCCTTCTGGAGATGTGCACGAGCCTCGTCCGGTTCCTGCGAGGCCAGTTTGACGTAAATCTGTGCGGCTTTTCGGTACTGGTCCTGGGCCTCGTGGATGCGAGCCAGCGTTTCCGAGACGATATCATCCACGTCATTCTCCAGATCGGGAGGCGGGATGTCGTCCACGTCGGGGCGGGGCTCGATGCGGGCCGACTCCAGCTCGTCGATCAGGCGGTCGAGATCGTCCTCATCGTCCCCTTCCTCCTCCAGCTGGTCGGCCCGATCTTGGGGCGTATCGACCGACTCCTCGCTCGACGACGGGGTCTCGGGGTCGGCAGTGGCGGCAAGACCCGCTCGTGCCCCTCCTTGGCGAGCTTCGGCCTCGGCCTGGCGGCGCAGCTGTTCGAGCTCGGAAACTGCCTCCGTAGCAGTTGTGGGGGAATCATCCTCTGACTCTTCCTCCTCGGAGGACGCATCCGCAGCTTCGGGGGCTTCCGCTGACGACTCGTCAGTGGGGGGCGCGTCGGACGGGGCGTCCTGAGACGCCGTCTCTTCCGAAGAAAGGCGCTCAGAGGGAGTATCGTCCGCTGTGGAAGCCGGCTCGTCGAGTCCTTGCAGATGGCGGAGCACACGCTGCTTCCCTTCTCGCCCGACGGGGCTGTTCGGCATCAGGAAACGCACGTTCTCCCAGCACTTGAGGGCAAGATCCCACTCTCGCTTTGCCTCGTACGCACGAGCCAGTAGCACGTGGGCGGTAAGGTGGGCCGGAAGGTCGTCAATTTTGTGCTCCAGCGATTGGATGGCCGCGTCCAAGTCCTTTTGCTGGAGATGATTGATTGCGTCCTGGAGGTCAGGGACAGCCATGAGTGCAGAGTGTCGGCAGAACCACGTGAGGGGAATGAGCGGGGCAGCGGAAAAGCGGCACACACGAAAGTACAGTGCAGCCGGAACGATTGAAAGATGACGATCCGCGTATGTTGGCAAGAACGAGAGAAGGAAGAGAGGGGGGCGGTCGTTTCAAAAAGCCTGGGAACTCATCGATATTGCGTATTTCCTATCGCCACGTAAATCGCGGAGCCGAGCAAAAAACGGGCACACGCCATACTGATCTCTTTCGAGACGCCTCGGGTTGCACAGTGCAGGGGAAGGTCGGCTTCTGGAGTCCCTCGTGGCCGGTGCTGGCCGAAGAAGTCGGCGGTGCAAAGCGGGGGCACGGGCTGTTCAGGCCTGTGCAGGGGTCGCCTGGCGCACGGTGAACACCTGACTGAGGCTAGAGGCCGTTACTAGTATAAACCCGACGGCAAAGAGGGCCTGGAAGGGGATGGCGGCCCATTCCCCGAGAGCGATCACAATCCCGAGCCCCGCCGTGCAGTAGACGGCCAACAGGGCTTCCCACCACACGACCTGTGGAAGGTCGGCCATGGCGTATCGACTTTGCCACCATCCATCCGAGCCGTCTCCTCCGTACTTCGGCGTTCGGATGAAGGCCGTATCGGTACCGCGCAGGGCTTGCCAGAAAGCATTGGTATTGCTGAGGGAAAGGCCCATCGTGCCGGCCATGAAGGCCGGGAAGAGACGCAGACGGTGTCCCCAGTCGGGATACAGCCGGCGCTGGGCAAAGAGTTGGGCCAGGAAAAAGCCGAGAAAGCCGAAGAGTCCGAAGCCCATCACGGCGAAATACATCTCTCCGGGGCCGTGGCCGAGCCCTTTCAGCAACAGAAGGGGCGCGTGCGTGAGCGCAGCCAGGAGGATGAACGGAAAGGCAAAGTGGGCTGTGAGGTGGAAGGTGCCCTGGAGCTTGACGCGGACAGGCTCGTCGGAGTGCCAGAGTCGGCTGGTGAGTTTGAGGGCTGTTTCCACGCCGCCTTTCGCCCAGCGGAATTGTTGGGATCGCAGAGCATTCATGTCCGGAGGAAGCTCGGCAGGGACCTCCACGGAGGGGACATATTTGAAGTCCCAGTCCCGTAGCTGGGCGCGGTAGCTGAGATCGAGATCTTCGGTGAGAGTGTCGTGCTCCCAGCCGCCCGCATCCTCAATGCAGGTGCGACGCCAGAGGCCGGCCGTGCCGTTGAAATTCATGAAGCAATCGGCTTGCTCCCGGACGTGCTGCTCGATGGCAAAGTGAGCGTCGAGCCCGAAGGCCTGCACCTGCGTCAGCAGTGAATCGTCCTGATTGAGGTGGCCCCAGCGGGCCTGGACCATGCCCAGGGTTTCGTTCTCGAAAAAGTGGGGGACCATGCGACGCAGGAAGTCCGGATCGGGCACAAAGTCGGCGTCGAAAATGGCGACGTACTCGCCGCGGGCAAGGCGAAGCCCATTGGCAAGGGCCCCGGCTTTATACCCCGTTCGGTCGTCGCGGCGCACGTGGACAATGTCGATGCCCTGGGCCTGCCAGTAGTCGACGCGATTGGCGACGCGTTCGGTCGTCGCGTCGGTTGAGTCGTCGAGCACCTGGATTTCGAGCTTCTCGCGGGGGTAGTCCAGGTCGACGCAGGCATCGATCAAGCGATGGGCGACCTCGGCCTCGTTGTAGAGGGGCAACTGCACAGTGACGACCGGCCAGTCGTCCGGAGGAGCAGGGACCGACGTGTGGTCGGGCACGGGGCCGTCAATGAGCTGTTCGTTGCCGGCATGGAAGAGGGCCAGCCATAGCAGGTTGCCCCCGTAGGCTGTGAGCACCACGATGGCGATGGCGTACAGAACCGGGAGGGCAACTTCAAGCGTGGCGAGCATGAACGTTGGACGTTATCGGATGAATCATGGAGGGGGCGGGGAGAGCGCCGGATGTTGCCCCCGATGATAGATATTGGTTCGCGCGTACGTGTTTGCTCGAGGATCACCGATTGCGCCCGTAGGTTTCGTGGCTCGACACCCAGTCAGAGGAGGAGATCGCGGCGCCCAGTGATAACTCGCCGGCCAGGGCGGCCCCTGCCACGACTTCCGCAAACTTCTTAACCTTGCCTTTGCCGTAGCAGTCCATCACCTCCAGGCACTCGCGCTGCGTGGCAAGACTGGTCCCCCCGCCATACGTCGCGACGATGAGCGACGGAATCGTGAGGGAAATGTAGAGGTCGCCGTCTTCCGTCAGGTCGGTGTACAGGACGCCTGCAGAAGATTCGGACACGTTGGCCACGTCCTGGCCGGTGGCAATGAACATGGCCGTAATGGCGTTCGGAGAGTGCGCCCCGTTGTTGTTTGCCCCGGAAAGGAAGGCGCCGACGGTCGAGACATTCCAGTGGTAATGCAGGCTTTCCGGTTCTACTCGCATGTGCTGAATGAGCGCCTCCCGTTCGATGGTGGCCTCCGCCGTCACGCGCTTGCCTCGCGTATTCATCACGTTAACCTGCGAGGCCTTTTTGTCCGTGGCAAAATTGGACTCCAGGTAAAAGTGCTTCACGTCGTGCGGGTACTGGTCGATGATCCAGCCGCAAGCCGTGAAGGTGGCACGGCCCACCATGTTCTGCCCGGCAGCGTCGCCAGTTTCGTAGTTGAAGCGCAGGTAGGCAAAATTATTGGACAGGTACTGGTCGATATTGAGCAGCGTGGCGACGCTGGAGGTGGACTCAGCCTCCTCTCGGATCTCGTCCATGTGGTCCTCTACCCAGTGCGTGAAGTCGCGCGCCTCCCGGGCGTCGTCGAAGACGAACACCGGTGCGCGTTGCATGGCATCCTCGACTACTGTGGATTTCACCCCGCCGCTCAGGTTACAAACCTTAATTCCACGGTTGTACGAGGCGACCAGCGTTCCTTCCGACGTGGCCAGCGGGATGAGAAAGTCGTCCGTTGCGTGTTCACCATTCACCGTAAGCGGGCCCGCAAAGCCAAGGGGAATTTGAGCAACACCGGTGAAGTTTTCGACATTCCCCTCCGTCGTGTGGGGATCGAACGAGTAGTGCGTTACGTGGTCGAGCGACGTGTCGCTGTAGTCGGCAACAAACTGCTGCCGCTTGTCGATGATGGCCTGGCTGTAATTGTCGTCGGGGTCGCGCGGAATGCGCTGGATGGTGTCGTTTTGCTCTGAGATGGAGTCCTCAACCGCAAAGCTGAGCTTGCCGAATGGCTTCGCTCGGAAGGAGAGCTCGATTTTGTGTTTGCCACTTTCGAGGGTGGGATGATCGACCCGCAGGTGAAGCGTACGGCGGAGGGGGAAATCGATGCTGTTGTCACTGGAAATTTCCTGAGCCGTGTACGTGTCCCCGTCCCCCATAAAAAGGTGCACGTCGTCGTGAGGCACCGACGTACCGTCGATCGTTACGTCGATCAATTCGGTGAGCGTCGCGTCCTTGAGGCGATTCTTGAGGGCAAATTCGACGCCTTGGTCGGTGTTTTCGAGACTGCCGAAGGTGTAGAGTTGCTTCAGCAAGGCGCTGGGTACGAACATAGGCACGGAAGCGGTCGGCCAAGAAAGGAGTCAGTTTGCAGTAGATGGCGCATCAACGGGAAGAATGCGAGCGGGTTCGCAACCGGAGGTTACGCTTCTTCCGAGGCAAAGTGGACCCGGAGCCATCCTTCCTCCAACGTGTGCTCGGTGAGGGAGAAATAACTCAGGAAATTAGGCAGGATGTAGTTGCGGCGTTGGTTGGCGACCTGCACGACGAGCTGGTCGCCACGATGACGGACGTCAACCGACTCGTCTTCCACAAACGGCAGCCGAATCTCCAGCATGTACCCGTCATCGCCTTTCTCGCGCACCTGGAAGGTGGGCTCGTCGTGGAGAACAGCGGTCGGGTCGGTATTGTCGTACATTGCTTCGGCGATGCGTTCCAGTCGCTCCGCCCCGAAGACCTCTTCTCCCAGGTGGGGGACCTCTAGGATCGGGAGGGGACTGAAGCTCTGGCGGATTTGCTCCAGATACTTTCGCTGGGAGGTGACGTAGCCTTCAAAAAACGAATTCTCCGGGACCTGCTCTTCCGGCAGCACGCGGTTCACGATCACGCTATCCACGGCGTAGCCGTACAGCTGGAGGTACGTGTAGGCACGCCGTGCTTCCTCGATCACCATCTTCTCCGGATTCATGACGAGACGGATGGAGGTGGTTGCGGGAGTCGCCAGAACATCCTGGATCCGTTCCAGCTTTTCGAAAATCACCTCCAGTTCTTCGTAGCCTTTGTCCAACGGAATCCCGGTTGTTTTTCGGACCCCAAACCCAAGCGACTTAAACGCGAATTTCTGAAATGGGAAGGCCTTTGCGAGCCACCACTGCGTCACCTGCGGCAGGGTGAGGAGCGTGAGCGTTTCGCCTGTAGGCGCACTGTCCACCACAATGAGGTCATAGTCGTCTTCGCGGAGGGCCTGCTCCAGCCACAAGAGTACCGACCCTTCGTTCATGCCGGGCAGGGCCGCCATCTCCTCTGCCGCAATCTGGTCGACGCCCTGCCAGCGGAAGACGGTAAGCATCAGCTCGCGCATGTTGCCCCAGTACTTCTTCATCGAGTAGTAGAGGTCGACCTCTTGGGCAAAGAGGCGCTCCTCGATGGCTTGGGCCTCGGGGCCGAGCTCCTGGTCGAGGGCGTCGGCAAGGCTATGGGCAGGATCAGACGATAGGATGAGCGTTTTTTTCCCGTTTCGGGCTGCACGCTGGGCCGTGGCGGCCGCACAGGTGGTCTTTCCTACGCCGCCCTTGCCGGTGAAGAGAAGAATGCGCGTACCGATGTCGGAGGGCGATCCATTCTCCCCGGTCGGAAAAAGCATAGACGGCAGCGGGCGTGGGTTAATGGAAGAAGAGACAGGGAGAGGCAATACTCGGGACGCTGATCCCAGTTCACTAATGCCCTTGGCTCTTAAAAGTGCCAGTCCCATCCATGTGCATAAGGAAGGGGCATCAGTCGCAGGAGCGGATCTTAATCAAGGGGACGCATCCGCATCGACGGTTCGGAGATCTTCAGGCCATTCCCAACGTGCCCGGGCCAGAAACGTGCTCTACGGTGCCATTACATGATCTCCCGTGTCCTTCCGGACGGGAAAATTCAAAATCCCAATTCCTGATCCTATCCGTGGCACGTTGATTTTTCTAAAATCTCCGCCAGGGTCTTCCCGAACCGATCCCGCTCCATATTACCTTTATGTTACTAAAATCGGATCCTGAATTGTAAAGCTGGATCATGATGTCTTGCCTTCGGTGGTTGTTCGCACTTTTTCTTCTCCTGGGGATCGCTTCTGAGCGCGCAGCAGCGCAGAGCGTCGATCTGGGAGGACGGATCTATATGGATTACCTCTACAACATTGCTGATCCGTCTCCCGAGAGAGAAGGACAACATGGATTTCAGTACCGACGCTTGTACTTGACGGCGGACTTTGACCTTTCGGAAGAGTTCGCGGGGCGGGCTCGGCTGGAGGCTCCGGAGGGCGCGACGGGCGTAAGTGGGGTAGAGGTCAAAGACTTGTGGTTGACGTGGGACTACAGCGAGGAGCATAGTGCAACGATTGGAGTGACCCCCCCGCCGGCATTTGGCCTAGCGGAAGACGTCTGGGGATACCGAAGTCTCGAGAAGACCATCATGGATCTCCAAGGCGTGGTGGATTCGCGTGATTTTGGAGTGCGAGTCGATGGGCCTCTTCTCGCCGACGGCACGGTGCGCTACGCCGCTATGGTTGCCAATAACACAAATACGGGATTTACGGAGACGGACAAGTACAAACGGGCCTACCTACAGCTTCAGGCCCGCCCCACCGGACGCCTTCTCTTTGTGGCCGGGGGCGACTACACCGCCTTTCCGGACGAGCGGAAGAGTGGCACGCGGCTGTCTGCCCTCGTCGGCTACACGGCGGAGACGGTTCGCGTTGGCCTGGAGACGTTCTGGTACCGTTTGGCTCGGACGGCAGCAGAGGCCCGGACGGACGTAGGGGGAAGTCTGTACGGGCGCGTGCAGGTGGCCTCGGCCTGGGAGGTGGTCGGGCGCCTCGACCGGATAAGGACCTCCGGTGTGGGGCCCAATCAATACGAGACACTCATCGTAGGTGGGGTTGCCTACTATCCGCATCCGAATGTGGCCTTCATTCCCAATCTTCGGCTGCAGGACCGGGACAGCGACACGGCAGCCGTCACAGGGCGGTTCACCCTTGAGGTGAATTTTTAGGTGGGGGACTGTCCGCGTGATTGAAGAGAGCCATGTTCGGGGCTACACCATCGGTCCGCTGCGGTATGCATCGAGGGAGCGCGGGCCTGCCCCGGCAATCGACAGCACTAGTGAGCCCAGCAGCATTGCCCAGTCCGTACGGGCGGCGTGCATCATGGCCCAAAAGCCGTACGTCTCCAGCTCTCGTACGCCGAAAGGACCGAACCCGTGTCCCAGGAGGATGGGCAGTTTTGTGATGAGAAGAGCGCCCGTCATCAGAAGTACGAGCGGCATGGCGGCCCAGCGGGTGTACAGGCCCACGAGCAGTAGGACCCCGCAGATGACCTCCACGGTGCCCACGCCGAATCCAAAAAACTCGGGGGCAGGAAAGCCGATCTCCGCAAATCGGCCCGGGCCCCGCAGGGCCGGGAATAGAAACTTTTGAAGCCCTTCGGACACGAACACGACGCCCACCATCAGACGAATAAGCGGAAGTGTCCTCAGGGCCCGGCGGGCATCGGCGGAGGAAAACGGCATGGGAAGGAGCGGTTAGCAAAGATAGATCGGGAGTGCGCAGTTACTCGCGCAGTGAAAAGGCGTCAGGGAGGAGCTCGACCATCTTGTGCGAGCCTGTAACGAAAAGGGCGTCGCCCGGTTGAGCAAAATGCTGGTAGTCCGTGAGGGCCTCCGCAAGAGGGCGAGTGGGGAGGACCTTGACGCCGTGCATCCGCAAGGTGTCGGCAATGTCTTTCGGAGAGAGGGCGCGTGCAGTGTCGACTGGAATCGGTATGACGTGGGCGTCGCGTTCAGCGAGGAGACGCGCGATCTCCGGCAGATTTTTACCCTGGACGGCGTTCATACAAACGTACAGTTGTCCGCCCCGCTGTGTAAGAGCGGCATCGATCGTCTGGAGGCCGGCGGCGATGCCCGGGGGGTTGTGGGCCACGTCGACCACGATGAGAGGCTGTTCTTGAAGGACGTCCAGGCGCCCGCGGAAGCCGGTAAGGTTCCGCACGTTGCGCAGCCCCTCGTGTACCGGATCCGGACGGGCCTGTACGGCCGGAACGACGAGCTCCGCCGCCCGAAGCGCCAGCGCCGCGTTGGCCTGCTGGTGCTCACCGGCCAGGGCCAGATGAATGCGATCATAGTCCCGCAAGGGGGTCTCCACATCCATAATGCTGCCAAAGAGGTCGGCTTTCGGCGCCCACCATGCCACCTCGTCCCGAAGATTGTACAGGGGCACATCCTGTGCCCGCGCCACCTCGGCAATAGTCGCTTTGGCGTCGCGTTGGGTGACCCCAGAGAGTACGGGCGTCTGGGGTTTAATGATGCCCGCTTTTTCTCGAGCAATTTCCGGGAGCGTGTCCCCCAGCAGGTCCGTGTGGTCGAGGTCAATGTTGGTTATGACCGACAGTGCGGGATGGAGCACATTCGTGCCGTCGAGGCGCCCCCCGAGGCCTACCTCAATCACAGCGAGATCGACCCCCCGGTCGGCAAAGTACCGAAAGGTAAGGGCGACCATGACCTCGAAAAAGCTGGGGGATACGCGGTCGAAGAGGTCGCGGTATTGATCGATGGCATCCACGAGCCACTCCGTAGGGGCAGGGACGCCGTCCACCCGCATCCGCTGCTCAACGTGGGTGAGGTGAGGCGAGGTGTGAAGGCCCGTGTTCAGTCCCGCCGCGGTGGCAATGGCGGCAATCATCGACGATACCGATCCTTTGCCGTTGGTGCCAGCGACGTGCACTGCGCGCAGGGCTTCGTGGGGGCGGCCCATCGCGTCCATCATGGTGTCCATGCGCTCCAGGCCCGGTTTTCGTGCGTCGTCACCGACGCTTCCGTACTGCGGAAGCCCGAAAAGATAGTCGAGGGCGTCGGGGCGAGGCATCGAGGCGGCCATGGTTTAGACAGGAAAGAAACCCATGGGAAGAAGCGATCCAATGGATCACCGTTCCGTTACCTTTTCGTGTGTTTACGGAGCGTAAGGCGGCGTTGATGGGCAGCCACGTGGGTGAGGGCCAGGTGCAAGGTGTGCGCCGGAAGGAGGGACTCTACGCGGTCGGCCCACTCGATACAGGTAATGCCGCTGCCGTGTACGTACTCTTCAAATCCCAGCTCGGTGAATTCGTCCGGCGACTGTACTCGGTAGGCATCAAAGTGGTAGAGAGGACAGCGGCCGTTTTCGTAGGTGTGCAAGATGGTAAAGGTGGGACTTCGAACCGCGGCGGCCGAGAGGCCCAGTCCTTCGGCAATGCCTTTCACGAGCTGAGTCTTTCCCGTTCCGAGATCGCCGTAGAGGGCTACGACGGCACCCGAAGAAAGCGTTTCAGCAAGCCGCGTGCCCAAGTTTTGGGTCTCCGATGCCGATTGGGTCGTCGCGGGAAGAAGAGACTGGATGCCGGCAAGGGGGCAGTCGGAAGGAGAGGGAGGATCGGACATAGGATCTTCTGTACAAGGCACTCCGGCAGTCGGGGCGGTCACTGATGGGACGGCTCTCGTATGCAAGGCACGGGGCATACGGGCTAACGGGGCGTCAGGGTGGCGATGGGCAGAATCATCTCTTGCATGGAGGCTCCTCCGTGCTGGAGTGTATCGCGGTAGAGGTTTTCGTAGTGGTGAAAGTTCGTTGGGTAAACGAAATAGAAATCCTCTTTTGCAAAGATGTAATTGGTGTTCATGCCGTATCGGGGCAGACCGAACTCCTTCGGGTTACGCACGAAAATAGCGTCCTCTTCGTCGCATTTGAGGTTGCGGCCGTATTTGTACCGGAGAGCAGTGGAGGTTTCACGGTCCCCAATTACCTTTGAGGATCGGAGGCTTCGGATGGCGCCGTGGTCGGTGGTAAGGACGACGGTACAGTCGGTGTCGGCAAGGGTGCGGAGGCTGTCCAGGAGCCACGAGTGCTCAAACCACGTGCGGGTCAGGGCTCGGTAGGCTTCTTCGTCCGGCGCCAGTTCTTTTAGGACATCGGAGTCGGAACGGCTGTGTGCCAAGATGTCAACGAAGTTGACGACGACCGCGCTTAGATCGTGCTGCGTGAGATTAGTGGCCTGCTGGGCAAATTCTTGTCCTTCCTTGCCGGTAATGAGCTTGTCGTAGCGGATGCTGAGGTCGCCGTAGTGGTGGCGGTCCAACTGGTCGTGGAGGAAGGGCTCCTCGTGTTGGTTGCGGCTATGCTCATCCTCCTCGTCCGTTTCCCAGGCCCCCGGAAATCGGTCCACCAACTCCACCGGAAGAAGACCGCTGAAGATGGCGTTACGCGAGTACGGAGTAGCGGTGGGGAGGAGGCTGTAGTAGAAGTCGGTCTCGATCGAAAAGTGAGGATGCAGAAGCTCCTCAAAGGTGCGCCATTGATCGTAGCGCAGGCAGTCGATCACGAAGAATACTACTGGATCGTCTCCCAACTCGGGAAGAACGAACTCGGAAATGACCTCGTGAGAAAGAGGCGGCCGGTTCGGGTCGGGAGGCGCATCCGTCGCGTCAATCCAGTCAGCGTAGTTGCTCTCGATAAAGTTTCCAAACTCTCGGTTCGCCTCTTTGAACTGGTCCTGAAAGATCTGACGCGCGCCCTCGTCCTCCGTCAGCTCCAGATCGTAGTGCACGAGCTTGCGGTAGAGGGCGGTCCAATCGGCGTGTGTGAGCGGCTCGCGGAGAGCCTGCGAGATTTCATTGAACGATTCGAGGTAGTCCTGGGAGAGGGTTTCCTGCCGCAACTGCGTGCGCTCGAGCAGACGCTTACAGGTGAGGAGAATCTGACTTGGATTGACAGGCTTCGTGAGGTAATCGCTGATCTGGTTGCCCAGGGCCCGCTCCATGAGGTCCTCTTCCTCGCTCTTTGTAACCAGGACCACCGGCAGTTCCGGGCGCACCTCCTTGATCGCTTCTAGCGTTTCGAGCCCGTCCATTCCGGGCATTTGCTCGTCAAGGAGTACGACGTCAAACAGGTCTTCCCGGACATAGTCCACCGCGTCGGCCCCGTTCGAGGTGGTCTGCACCTCATAATCCTTGTTTTCCAGAAACATGACGTGGGAGCGGAGCAGATCGATCTCATCGTCCACCCAGAGAATCCGGGGTGCGCTCATGGTCGGGTGTGGAGTTCGGAGTATGAACGGGGGAGGGAGAAATGGAGTGAGGGAGGGGCCCCTCTGGAATTCCGAATCGTTTCGCCTCACCCACGGGGGCCTTTCGGCTTACCATTCGGAGGGAGCGCGTACGGGGGTGCCGTTGAGGGTGATGTAGCCCATTTCTCCATTTTGCAGTGTCACGCGGGCTAATCCGTCCCGGAAAGTCCCGGCCGTTGCAAACTGGGGCGGAATAACGACATCTCCGTCTCGGTCAATGAAGCCCCAGAGGCTGTCGGGACGTACAGGGGCCAGGCCCTCGGAGAATGGACCTGCGGCCGCGTACGACGGCGGAATGACAGCCGTGCCGTTCGTATTGATGAAGCCGTACTGCCCATTTTGACGAACGAGCGCTCGGTTGTCAACAAACCGATAGGCCCGGTCAAACTGAGGCGGAATGGCCGGTGTGCCCTCGCGCGTCATATAGCCCCATTCGCCCTCTTGTTCGATCGGAAACAGAGGGCCGGACGCGTCGAGGGCCGGCTGAGAGACCTCGCGACAGCCGGTGAGGCCGAGTAGGAGGACGACGATCCCCAAAAGGGTAGGGTGACGAAGAACCATGATTGGAATTGGGGCGTCTGGACAATTTCACGCCGACCTCCATGTACCCGCCGGTACGGAAAACGTTCACTCCGATTCCTCATCCCATAGGCTCTCCTGCGTATACGGACTGCCGGGCATGGACCAGATCTTGCCGGGGACGTAGCGGCGATGACGGTCGAGCTCTTCGATGGCGTTCATGTCCTCCTGGGTCAGAGAGAGCTCGGCGGCGGCCAGGTTTTCTCGAATGTGTTGGGGCGTAGTGGACTTCGGAATAGTGGCTGTCCCCCGTTGAAGCGCCCAACTAATGAGGACCTGTGCGGGCGTGGCGTCGTGCTGGGTGGCAATGTCGGCGATGGTGGAGTCCTCCAACAGAAGAGGTTCATTTTCTGCCTTCATCCCTTCGGGCCGGTCCTTTGAGCCGAGCGGGGAATACGCAGTGGCATGGATTCCCTGATCGTTCATGAAGTCGAGCAGGTCCGGCTGCTGGAGGTACGGGTGCAGCTCTACCTGATTCATCTCGGGCAGGTGGTCGGCCGCGTCGATGAGCTGATCCAGCTTCTGGGCGCTGAAGTTGGAGACGCCAATGTGCCGGGTAAGACCATCCTCTACGAGCGGCTCCATTGCGGCCCACGTTGTGGCTGGAGGCAATTCCTCGGGCGAGAAAATGTGGTCGGGGGCGTCGGGCATGTCGAGGCCCGATTGAATCGCCACCGGCCAGTGCATGAGGTACAGGTCGAGATAGTCGAGCTGAAGGTCGGCGAGTGTGGACTTGAGTGCCGGACGGACATCCTCCGGGGCGTGGGCGTCGTTCCAAAGCTTCGAGGTAATCCAAAGCTCGTCTCGGGAGACGAGGCCTTGATCAAAGGCGTCGGACAGCGCCTCTCCGACCTCTGCCTCGTTTCCGTAAATGGGGGCGCAGTCGATGTGTCGGTAGCCGGCCTTCAGGGCTTCCAGTACGGCGTCGTAGACCTTTCCCGGCTCTGATTTCCAGGTGCCGAGCCCAAGCATGGGCATCTCGTCGCCGTTGTCGAAGGAAAGTGTTTGCATGATGTAGAGGTCCGATTCGAATGTGCGGTGGAGGATAGGGAAAAGGGTACTTTCCCCGTCCGTCGTCGTTCGGGGAAGACTCTGTAAGGACAAATCCAAGGGGAAATTGTTGCCCTTTCGGGCGAGGGAGTCTCCTTTCGTGGGCGACAAACCGGAGGAGAAGGGAGAAGAACCGTATCTTGGAGGAAAGCCATTCGGGCTGTCTTATGACCTCCTGGAACTATTCCGTGTGTTGCCACGCAGTCTTCTTTCGGCCAAACGGAAGACATACGGCAGACCAGCCGGGTTCTCTTGACCCGAGTGTTGAATACTGCGGGCCGGGCAATCTGCAATCATCGCCGCCGATTTGTATTCTGGAGCTAGATCATTTCCCAATCTACACTCCGCTATGTATCCTTGCTTCCGCTCTGCGCCCGTCATTGGGGGCATGCTTGTTGTCCTGTTGGTCGGCGCAATGGGAGGCTGTGCGTCCGATTCGTCCTCCTCGTCCGACGCAGCGTCCACTTCTGGTCCTCGGATTTACGTAGGGACGGGAAATGACAACCCGGACAGTGGGATCTACACCTACCGTCTCGATTCGTCCAGCGGGGCCCTTACTCGGACCCAGGACGTCACGCCGATTCTGAACCCGACATTCCTTGCCTTGTCGCAGAAGGAAGAACACCTCTACAGTGTTCGGGAGACGGTCGACTCCGCGGCGGTAGCGGCCTTTGACGTCGAGGCATCAACGGGACGCTTGCAACAAATAAACACGGTTTCGGCGGAGGGAGGGGCGCCCTGCTTCATCAGTCTGGACCAGACCGGCCAGTGGGCGCTCATTGCCAATTACGTCGGCGGGAATGTGGCTCTCTTTCCGGTGCGGGCAAATGGAGGGCTTGGGCCTGCGTCGCAGGTTGTGCAGCATACCGGGGCCGGAGCCGATCCGGACCGGCAGGCAGCGCCCCATGCGCACTCATTCCAGGTGGACCCACAAAATCAATACGCTCTGGCTGCGGATCTTGGCATCGATGAAGTGCGAATTTACCCGTTTGATGCCGACACCGGCCGGCTCGATACCACCAGCGTGCGGGTCGTATCCACTCCCCCGGGCACGGGACCGCGTCACCTCGACTTTCATCCGAATGGCGAGTACGTATATCTCATTGGTGAGCTCAGTGGTACGGTCATCGTGTATGAGTATGACGCCGAGGAGGGACGGATGACTGCTGTACAGACGGTGTCTACTGTGCCCGACGACTTTGAGGGCAACGCCGCCAGCGCCGATATTCACGTGCATCCGTCCGGGAATTTTCTCTACGCTTCCAATCGAGGCGATGCGAATGACATTGTTCATTACACGATTGACGAGACGACGGGCCGTCTCAGCAAAGCGGGGCGGCAGCAACAGGCCGTTCGCTGGCCTCGAAACTTCGCCATTGGCCCAAGAGGCGAGTTTCTCGTTGTTGCCAACCGCCGCGCCGATGCCGTTACCGTCTACCGTATTGACGCAGATACCGGAGTCCTCACGTATACCGGCCAGTCCGCTGAGGTCCCCGAGCCGACTAAGATTGAGTTTGCTACGGATCCGGGATCATAGCACGCTCTGGGGCCGAGGGAGAGGCTCAGTCGCGGGAAAGGAAACCAGTCTAGATGTTGTCGGAAAGACGTTCTGTGGCCGTCGACTTCGTGGATTTTGTGTTTCACATTGACCCTCCAGGCAGCTTCATATTCTCCTTTTCGGGGGAGACGTACAGGCAGAGCGCTCCGTCCCGCTCTTCGGACAACCGGGTGAGTTGGTGGTACGCGAAGTCCGTGTGGGGCTGAGCCGGAATGAACCACATCTGCTAGTGGGTCTCCGGCCGGTCGGTCGGGTTTGTCTCGCTGTGAATCATGCCGTCGCGCCCGGCACTGATGAGCTGCATTTCGCCCACTGAAATGTCCGCCGATCCTCCCCGATTGTTGGGGTGGCGGAAGACCCCAGAGGTGATGTAGCTCACGATGTCTACATTCCGATGTGGGTGGGCATCGATGTGGGTGGGCATCGAATCCGGAGTGCGGCTCGATCTCGCTTTCAATCAAGACGCGCAAGGGGCCAAAATGCATCCAGTCGGGATCGTAGTACTCCGCAAAGGAAAAGCTCATTCGGTTCACGGCCCCCCCGAGATCCTGATGGCCTCGCTCTTGACTTCGACGGATTCAGGGGGAAGAGAGGATGGATGTGGGGGACGGAGAAGGCATAGAAGGGGCAATTGGTGAATGATCGAAAAGGGGCGAGGGCCGTCACGGGAGACGGACGGAGACACGTTCTAGGCGGAAGGAACGGGTTGATCTGCATCCGCCTCGATTTGAAGCCGGGCGGCCACCTGTGTGACGCGCCGGCCCAGCGAACGAGCGGTTTCTTGTTCGGCCGGAACGGGGGCCTCCACATCGTCGCGCTCCTCTCGGGGCATGGTCGAGGCGCCGTACGGCGACCCCCCAACGCCATCGGGGGGTCATCATCTGGTCGTTGGCGCTGTACCGCACCCCGACGAAGACCATTCCCAGATGGAGGAGAGGCACGAGGCTCGTGAGGATGTCGGTCATGTTGGCCTGTGCGGCTTCGTACGCGTCCTGACCGGACATGGCGTCTTTCGCCGAGGATAACTCTGGAATGCGACGAAGCCGAACGGTCGAGCCCGGCAGGTCGGAGGCTCCGTTCCGAACCGCCTGGGCCAGCCGGTGCGTGGTGCCGTAGGAGGAATAAAAGGGGATGACGATGTTTGCAGAGGGATCCATGGTATCGGGTTGGAATGATAGATTCGGAAAAGGCGAATAGACCCCCACGGTTCTAAGTTTAACCGTTCAACATTGAACTATATATCCAAAAAAGTTAGGGTATACGCGCATTAGTCTACGTTGGCGAGTCCCAGTTTCTTGCAAAGACGACCGAGCTCCTCGATTTCCTCATCGTCCAGGGCACTGAAGGTCTGTCTGATGGTTTGTACGTGTTCGGGAAAGAGGTCTTCGATTAAACTTTTCCCTTCCGCAGTGAGGTGGATCTTGACGTAACGCCGATCCGCCTCATCTCGTCTGCGTTCGACGAGGCCGCGGTCCGCAAGATTGGTAACGATGGTGCTGATGTTGCCCTTACTCTGGAGAAGTTTCTCTCCGAGCTGACCCTGATACATCGGGCCGAGGTGGTACACCGACTCCAGAACGCCAAACTGACCGGAAGTGAGGTCGCGTGCCTGGAACGTTTCACTGATTGTTTGATCAATAGTATTGAAAGCCCGAGTAAAACGAATATACGCATTGAGAATGCGTTCTTCGTCGTCGGTGCCCTGGTAGTGTGTCGGCATCGGAAAGGGAGGTCAGCTATACGAGGCAGTAGGGCGGGGCGGGCCCACTCTGGGCAGGCCGTTCCGCCTCCTTCTCTATCTACGCTGGCTTAGATGGGGTTTTCTGCTGAACTGTTCAATATAGAACTATCAATTGGTTTTTTCTTTACATTGTGGCAGTGGCATGGAGGTGGTCTTCCGGTAGACAGAAAAAAGCACGCGGTTGTGTCCCGAATTTTGGACCGGTTGGACGGCCTATTTTGGGCAACTCGCAGCGGAGGCTCTCCGTTTGAGTTCCATTGTTCAGATGCTGTATGAGGGCGAAACCACATTCTGAGCGGCGGTCATCCGTTTTGGGACAGAACAGCCGGCAGGCCGCCCCGTGGTGCTTGAGGGACAGGGCAGGGACATGCCTCGTCCGGATTTGCTCGAGATCGAATTAATCGTTGATCCAGTTCGAGGATGAATCTTGCGAATCTACAGCGTAATTTTAACAGGACCTAGCCGAACAAAGGGATTGCCGCTGATTGCATTTTGCCTAGGCGCCTCCTATTTTCGGCGATAGATTTGTCCCGGTGTCGTGCCGGACATTCAATGAGGGGCCACGAACGCCCTCTTGATCACGCGTTACCGTTCTCACCAAAGGATTCCTCACATGGCATCGCGTAGCAAGCAGATTCGAATTGGCATTCAGGCACTGCTATTCGTCGCGATCATCGGGTTGGCGTATTTTCTGTATTACTCGATCACCGCGCCCTACGATCGAATTGAGCGTCAGCAGGAAATCACCGAGCGGACACGCACCCGCATGTCTCACATCCGAACGGCACTGATCGATTATGAGCGGGATAGCACCGCCTATCCGGACTCGCTGGACGTTCTGCTCCGGCATATTCAAAACGATTCGATCCTTTCGAATGCCCGAGACAGTGTCTTCGGCGGCCCCATCAATCTTGATTCCCTCTTTTACTCTCCCCGTACCGGCAAGCGGTTCCAGTATGCCGTAAGCGACACGGGACGAGTGGAGACGTACCTGCTTCAGGATCCGGATACCGACGATGAGATCGGAACCCTGAGCGGCGATCCCACCCAAACCAACGCTGCAAGTTGGGAGTAAGGGGACGGTTCTTTCGGGCGTCGGGGCGTCGTTCGGCTTCGGAGGAACCGGTCCGGGAGACGAAGAGCACCAGTGACGGGAGCTGTTTCTTGGGGGAGAAGAGAGATAGGGCCGGGCGAGCACGGGCTGTTTACGAACGGGCTCAGCAATTGGTATGAGCGAGTCGGTCTCGGCCGCAATCTCCATTCAAGGACAGACGCTTCGGTGTGCCGAACTCGAGCGTCGGGACGAAAGCTACGTTCTGCGTCGACTCGGGGAAGAGACGTTTTCCTTTGAGCTTTCGCAGGCTCTGCTTCGTCCCGAGGGCGATGCCCAGAAGGCGAGGACGGTGGGCCAGGCAGTGGCGGAGGAGTTGGCGGGCACGGAGGCACGCATTCTCCGGGTGGCCATCCATCCGCCCGACGGCTACAGCTTCTTCACGCCCATCTCATCGGATGTCCCGGTGCGGGATCGAAAGCGCCAGCTTCTGCAGCAAGCGGCCCTCGTTACGGGGGTGCGCTCGACTAAGGAGCTTCACATGACGTCCGATACGGTGCGGACCACGCAGGATAGCGAGGGGGAGCCGTTCATGTGGGTTCACGTGCTGGCCGTGCCCGATGCAGTCGACCAGCGGATGGCGGAGCTCGTGGATCCGCTTCCTGTGCGCGAGCATCAGTGGATTGTCAGCTCCGAGGCAGCGGCTCGTGTGACCAGCCGGACCGAACGGACGGGAGGGTCGGCCACGGAGGCTCTCCGTCCCTACACGCTGGCGGTCGGGCAGTATCCATCGCATACCGAGTATGCCCTTTCGCGGAATCGAGAGTGGTACCACGCCCATTATGCGGAAGAGGCGGAAAGTCCCGAGAATCGAGCGTACTTTGCCGTCGGGTTCATGAATCGGGTGGACGTTCCCCTCAACGCTGTCGGCCGGGTGTACGTATACGGGATGGATGTCGACCTGGACGAATATGTCTCCTTCGAAGGGGTCTTTGGACGAGAGCCGCAGGCTCTTAATCCATTCCGAGTTGTGCGTACGCCTTCCGAGGAGTCTTCGGACCAGGCGTGCGCCTATGCCCCCTGCATTGGGGCCGGCATTGATCCGTACATGGGGTAGTATTGCGGGACCGGTTGATCGGATCTCTTTCCGGATCGGTCGTTACTATGGACGGACGTGAGGCATAAGTTCGACCGACCCCCCCCGCTTGAAAGAGCGGGGACGGTGCCCGTTATTTGCCGGATCGGCGAGGCCCACGTGCGTGGTTCGCTTCTGTTGGATAGCATTGCATGCTCACGATGAGAATTATTGCCGGCCATTACGGCGGTCACGGACTCAAGTCGCCCCAAGGCCACGAGACCCGCCCGTCTACGGAGCGCGTCCGTGAGTCGCTCTTTAGTCTCGTAGACGCCCGCATCTACCTGGAAGGGGCCGAGGTCCTTGATCTCTTTGCCGGGACCGGGGCACTGGGGCTGGAAGCCATCAGCCGAGGCGCCTCGCTCGTTACCTTCGTGGAGCAGAAGGGACACGTGCTCGATTACGCCCGTGAGAATGCCGAAAAGCTTGGCGTAGAGGACAAGTGCATCTTCATTCAGGCGGATGCGGTTGAGTATCTTCGGCAATACCAGGGGCCGGAGCTTGACCTCATCATGGCGGATCCTCCCTACAAGCTTGAGGCAATGCAGGAGCTTCCGGATCTGGCCATCCCGTGTCTCGACGTGGATGGGGTCTTCACGCTGGAGCATAGCTCGCACGACTGGTTTGACGACCATCCGCATCTGATGACCAGTCGTCCGTACGGGCGGACCATCGTGAGTTTGTTTCGCCCCCCCTTGCCGCCGGCGGAGGGAGACGAAACTGCGGAGGCCGATGCGTCCAACAACGAGTCCGTCGCCTCGTCTTCCTGAGTCTTTCCTCTGGTCATGGACAAGGATTTTGCCCTGTATCCCGGTACATTTGATCCGTTTACGTATGGCCATCGTGACGTTCTAGAACGAGCCCTTCGCGTGTTTGACCGTGTGGAGGTCACGGTGGGAGTGAACGTGGAAAAAGATACGCTTTTTACCACAGAGGAGCGCACAGCTCTCGCCCAGCGATGTACCGACGACCTCGACGGCGTTTGCGTCGTGGCCCACGAAGGACTCATTGTGGATCGGGCACAGTCGGTTGGCGCCGCGGCACTTGTTCGTGGGCTTCGGCAGGTGAGCGACTTCGACGCGGAGTTTCGAATGGCCTTTGCAAACCGAAAACTGGCCCCCGAGTTGGAAACGGTCTTCTTCATGACGTCGGAAGAGTACGCCCTCATCAGCTCCTCCATGGTCCGCGACGCTCATCGGTGGGACGGCGATGTCTCAAAGTTTGTGCCGCCCCCGGTTGTGGAGGCTCTGGAACGAAAGAAGGCCGAATTGGCAGAATGAGGTGCCGGGGCCGCCTCGCAGGAGCCCATGCCTGCCTGTTCCGCCGGCGTTCATCGCCGCCGGTTCTGTCCTGCTCAATAGGATTGTCGTATCCCCCTTACGTTTTGTCTCGCAATTGCCTATGCCTTCCTCCTCCCAGTCCATTCGCCTGAACAGTCGTGTCGCCGACATGCAGCCGTCGGCTACGCTTGCCATGAGTGCTAGAGCCGAAGAGTTACGTCGAGAGGGGCGTCCCGTCGTGGCCCTCAGCGCCGGCGAGCCGGATTTCGACACGCCTGATCCCATTGCCCGTGCGGGAATGGAGGCGATCGAAAATGGCTTCACGCATTACACCGAAAACACGGGGATGATGGAGCTTCGGGAGGCCATCTGCGAGAAGTTTGAGCGCGACAATGGACTTGACTACTCCCCGGAGCAGGTGGTCTGCTCAAATGGGGCCAAGCAGTCGCTCGCTCTTGCGATTCACGTCCTCGCCGATGAGGGGGACGAGGTGCTCGTGCCTGCTCCCCATTGGGTGAGTTATCCTGAGATGACGCGTTTCGCTGGGGCCGAGCCTGCCATTGTGTCCACAGGGGTGGAGGAGCAGTATCGAATGTCGGCGGAGGCACTGGATGCGGCATTGACGGAGCGTACTCGTGTCGTGGTTCTTTGCTCGCCGTCGAACCCGACGGGCTCTGTCTACCCGCCGGATGAGCTGGCGGCCCTCGCCGAAGTGATTAGCGACTACGACGATGTCTTCGTGATCTCCGACGAGATTTACGAGCACGTCCGCTTTGATGCCGAGCATCGATCGTTCGCGTCTTTTCCTGGCATGATGGAGCGGACGGTCACCATCAACGGCTTCTCGAAGGCCTATGCCATGACGGGATGGCGTCTCGGCTATATGGCGGCGCCCCAGCCCGTTGCCGACGCAGCGGCTAAGATCCAGAGCCAGTTTACATCGGCGCCCAGCAGTATTTCTCAAAAGGCGGGCGTGGCTGCACTCAACATGGATCCGGCTCCAGTGGAGGAAATGGTGGCAGCATTTCGTCGTCGTCGGGATCACGTGCTGGAGCATCTGCGCTCGATCGACGGGGTGCGCTGCCCGACGCCGGAAGGGGCATTCTACCTGTATCCCGATCTGTCGGATTTTTTCGGAATGACGACTCCGGAGGGAGAGACCATTGAGAATAGCACTGACCTTTGCTTCTACCTTCTGGAAGAGCACGACGTGGCCCTCGTGCCGGGCGATGCCTTCAATGGACCCAACGGCCTTCGCCTTTCCTACGCGTCCTCGATGGAGGATTTGGAAACAGCCCTGAAGCGGATTGAGCAGGGCCTCCTGGCGCTGCAGTAGTCCCGCTGGCATGCCGGCGGCGTTGTTGTATCTCGTCCTCACCGACCAACGATCATCCCTGTGGAACCGAGCCACTCGTCCCGTTCTGCGTCGTCCGAGGCCAGTGAGGCATCTGCGTTCGAGCCCGACGCCGATCCGCCTCAGAACGGACAGCCCGCCGAGCCGCGCCGAGAGGCGACCGATCGGCCCTGGCTGCACGCCTTTCTGTTTGTGCTCACGCTGGCGTCGACCGTGTACGCGGGAGGGCAGTGGGTCAATCGGGTGTTGTTTTATGAGGCACAGGGCGAGACCGTGTCGCTTCTCTTCATGACGGTTCCCATGGGCTGGCTCGTCGATGGACTCCGCTACGCGATCCCCTTACTTGGATTTCTCACAGTCCACGAGTTTGGGCACTACTTTGCGGCTCGGTACCACCGGGTCAATACATCGCTTCCATATTACATCCCGTTTTTTCCACAAATCAATCTGATTGGGACGTTCGGGGCTGTCATTAGCATCCGGGAGGCCATTCCCAGCAAACGCAAGCTATTCGATATTGGGGCGGCCGGGCCGCTGGCAGGCTTCGTCGTGGCGATGGGGGCGCTCCTCTACGGCTTTGCGACGCTTCCCCCGCCGGAGTACTTGCTGGATTTGACGGGGCATGAGGCTCTGAAGGAGCACATCCGCCAGTACGGCACCTTTCCGGCGACACCGCCCGAGCCGGCCTCCGGTGCCCTCGTCATTGTTGTGGGGCAAACGCCGCTCTTTTGGCTCCTCTCACAGTTTTTTGCGAATGTCCCGCCGATGTACGAAATCTACCACTATCCGGTGCTCTTTGCCGGATGGCTGGGACTCTTCTTTACGGCACTGAACTTGCTGCCGGTGGGGCAACTGGACGGCGGGCACATTCTCTATGCATTGCTAGGGCCCACGTGGCATCGGCGGTTGGCACAGGCCTTCGTCCTTTTGCTTCTGGTCCTGGGGGGAATGGGGTTTGTGAGGGAAGCGCAAACGGTCGTGGAAGGGGGCGGTCTGCTTTGGCGGGGGGGCGCCTGGCTTCTTCTGGCAACCATCTTCTATGGCTATCTCACGCGCATCTTTCGTACGTCGTACCCGGCGCGCTTCCTGGCGCTTGCGGGGCTCATGGCGGGCGTAGGGACGGCGGCGCTCATCGGGCCGTCACTGCTCCAGTACGGCTATTCGGGATGGTTGATTTGGACCCTTCTGATCGTCTTTCTCGTTCGTGTGGAGCATCCGCCGGTCATGCGAGCGGAGGAACTGACCCCGACTCGTCGCGTGCTGGGGTACGTGGCAATGGCCATTTTCCTTCTTTGCTTTAGCATTCAGCCCCTCTCGGTGCTTTGAGGGAGGGGAGGTGCGTCGAGAGGTGTGAATTGAGGGGGGCACAAGATGTGGAATCCCGGGCGCGTTGTCCTGAGTCCCCCGTCCTGTATCGCACGACGCGAGTCGACATCAACGGGGACTCCCCGAGCCTGATTTCAAATCCGTCCTTTTCTTTCGTGACTGCATTCCGTATCCGCATTGTTTGCCTGGTCGTTGCTGTGTGGATCGGAGGAGGGATCGTGGCGGGGTGTGACCAGGTTGCGCCGGTCGAAGGCACGGGGCAACGCCCATTGGTGTCCGACGTCCTGGTTCGGCCTGACAGCGTGAATGCTGCCGACCTCTCCCCTGATCAGGTGGAGGACTCTCTTGCACGGATCCCGCTGACGATTGCGGCAAGCATTGCCGATCCGGACGGGCAGATCGAGCGCGTCGTTTTTACGATTGAGCCGTCTGCGAATCCACGAGGGACTGCCTCCGGGTCCCTCGTAGGGCAAGGGGAGAACGTGTATGCCCGCCAGGTGGGGCTCCAAGTACCGGTGGGCTTGAATGAAGTCTATACCGTTCGAGTCTTTGCCGTCGACGATGATAGCCTGGAAAGTAATCAAGGCGTCGGGCGTTTTCGTTTCGTTCCTGAACAATAGACGGTCGCTCGTCCTCGTGCTCTTTCGGTCGTTTTCGGTCCCGATCATGAAGCGTTTGGGCCTCTTTGCCGTACTGGTTGGGCTTCTCGTCCCGACCATCCACGCACAATCGCAGGATTGGAAGCAGCAGGCGAAGCAGCTTTCCCCAATCGGGGCGCCCGTCAGCAATCAGATCCAGGTCATGGCCGCTGCGGGCGATTCGCTGTGGCATGGGCCACTGTTGTCGGTGTACGTAGAGGAGGCGGAGCGATTCGAAACCGCTGAGGTGGACGTGTTAGAACGAGACAATGTCGTGTTTTCCCTTGCGGCTCAGAATGACGCACGGAATGCGCAGATATGGGCCGGGCTGGCCTTCGACACCGGGAGCGGAGCGGGGACAAATGGGTTCCTCGTATCCACGGATGGGGGCAGATCGTTTGTCCGCCGATCGCCGCAACTCGATGATCCGGCAGATACGACCGTTGCGTACGGGGCCTCCATGCTGTCGGCGGACGCCGTGACGCGGCAGGCCGGAAGCTCGCCACAAGATTTGGCGCTCAGCCCGGAGGGGGATACGACGTGGGTGGCGGGCGGACGGAGCGGCCTGCGGTGGACCGTCGACCAGGGACAAACGTGGGTCCGGGCCGTCCTGCCGCCGGATACGAGCCGAGCCATCGAGCCGGGCACGCGCTACGATTTTCGCGTCGGTCCACGCCTTGAGGATGGGAGCGGCCATCTGAATCACATCGTCTACAGTGTCCTGGTGGACGAGACAGGAACAGTGTGGGCCGGCACGGTGGCGGGATTGAATCGGTCGCGTTCTGGCACAAAGACGGCGGCGGGCGATCGGGGCTGGCGGCGATACACGGCGCGGGATTCGCAGCGCAGCGTGACGGGCAACTTCGTCGTGGCCCTTACCGAACAGCCACGCCCGCGGGGGCGAAACCCGGTTTGGATGGCTACGTGGGCTGCTCAGCAGGGAGGAGGCCGGCTTCAACGATTCGGGGTGTCCGTCACGACCGATGGAGGGACCACCTTCCGGCAGGCTCTTGTTGGGGAACGCATTTTTGACATTGCCGCGCGTCAGGATCGGGTGTACGCCGCAGGATCGTCTGGGCTTTTCGTTTCCGATGATCAGGGCAAGACGTGGCGCTCGGTGGCGTCGTTTCCCCTCCAGAGCGACGAAAAAACCCTTCCGGCGTCCGTAACGCCTCGGACAGTGGCGACCACGGATGCGGCCCTCTGGGTGGGCACCAACGAGGGCCTTCTCCGACTTGACCGGGACGCGGAGCCTGCACTTGTGACCGGCCGACCCGCATGGCAGCTCTTCCGGGCGGAGGTTCCGGTCAACCCCGAGGAGCCGACGGAGCAGGTGCCGGACGTATCTACGTATGCGTATCCGAATCCGTTCGTCCCGTCGCGGGACCAGCTCGTGCGAATTGCCTACGAGCTTTCTGAGCCGCAGACCGTGGAGGTGAACATCTACGATTTCAGCATGAATCGGGTGCGCACCCTTACGGCACAAAAGCCCGCCGGGCAGCAGGAGACAGTGTGGGACGGCACTGATGCTCAGGGCCTGCGGGTTCCAACCGGGACCTATTTCTACACGGTTCAGCTTGACAACCGCACCGTGGATGGCAAAATTCTCGTCGCCAATTAGGCGTTATTTCCTTTTGCAGCGAACCGACTCGATTTGATGCGTTCGACCCGGAGCGGCCGATTTCCGATGATTGCCCGTACGCTCTGTGCCCTCGCGATACTGATGGGGGCGAGCGGAGGGGGCGTGCTCTACGCACAGGAAGGAAACGGCGTGGGGGCATTCTCACGAATTGGGTTTAACGCACGGGGGTTGGCATTGGGGAATGCGCTCGTGGCCGATTCTTCGGCGGACGTGAGCCCGTACTATAATCCGGCCCTTCTGCCATCGGCGTCGCAGCAGCGCGTATCGGCGACCGCCGCGCTGCTTGCGTATGATCGTCAACTACAGTCGCTCGAATTTACGACCCCCTTAGGGCCCACCGCGGGGGTAGGCGTGGGACTGCTTCATGCAGGAGTTACAGGCATCGATGGACGCAACTCGGACGGCGTCCATACCGAAACGCTCTCGACGGACGAGTTTGCGCTTTCTCTTTCGTTTGGCAACCGCATTCTTGAGCGTCTTTCGGCGGGCGTTAGCCTCACGCTTTATCAGTCCGATGTGGTGCCAGACGCCAGCCCCGTTCGGGGATTTGGCGTTGATCTCGGTGTCGTATACCAACTGTCGTCGCGCCTCCGGTTAGCGGGACGGGTATCGGATCTTCTCGCGAAGTACGAGTGGGAAACCGGGAGTGTGAACGGGCAATCGCGTGTCGATCACTTTCCGGTACGCGTACACGTGGGGGGGAGCTACGTTCTGCAGAACGGACGGCTGCGCCTGCTTGCGGAGTTTGAGTCTCGTACCGTGCAGCGCTACCGACAGGTCGTCGACCGGATTATTACCACCTCCGCTGGACCGCGCCGCGAGTTGCGCACGGAGACGTTTCGACTGCATAGCTTGCAGGGACGGGTGGGGGCCGCGTACCGTCCGATGGACATTCTCACCCTACGGACGGGACTCGACCACATTGGGTGGGGCGGGACCAGTGGGCTTCAGCCCAGTGCCGGGTTTGGGCTTCGGCAAACGGTGGGCGAACTCGACGTGCGCATCAGCTACGCGGCGGTGCTGGAGCCGTACGTGCGGACCCTCATGAACGTGGGGACAATCGAGATCTACCTGTAGGCACTGCGCGCTCACCGTCCGAGGTGAGACACGAGCTGGGCGAAGGCCTCCAGGCCCACGCCGGAGACGCCGGTACGGACGCGGAGGGTGCACCAGAAGTCGAGTAGCATCATCTGTGCGGCGTGGATGGGCACCGCGATCCAGAAGGACCGACAGCGCCACACTAGCGCCCCCAAGGCAATGCCCCCCACAATGGAGAGTAGTGCCTCGGGCCAAGGCTTGGAGACGTGCAGGGCAGCAAACGGAATCGCCTGCACGAAAATCGCGTAGAGGCCCAGGGTGGGGGCGCTTCCAAAGAGGACAAAGCCCCGCCATAGGTACTCCCACCCAAGCCAGTAGAAGAGGAAGAGGGCCTCGTAGATCAAGAAGAGGGTCCAGTTCTGGGAGGCGGGAGAGTAGTGCGGGTACTGTTGCTGGAAGGCACTTCCGTCTGAGAGCACCCAGGTACCCACAGCCACGAGGGGAAGGTATAAGGCCGCGATCCCGGTGGCCAGTCGCCAATTCCCAAGCCCCAGACCTGCATCTTCCAGGTCATTGGAGAAGAAGAGCAGGAGTCCAGCGGCCGGGAGTACAAATCCGAGGAGGCCTTGCATGCCGAACCACCATCCCCAACTGGCAAGTTCTCGCCAGTCCGCCGGGAGGGAAGCGGCAACATGCTCATAGAAAAGCCCCCGATCCCCGAGAATGAACTGGAGGACGACCGCGACGGCGGCGAACACGAGAACAAAAGTCGTCTGCCGGTCCAGCGAGGAGATTGCCGTCCGGAGCCGACTCCACTCGTTTTGGAAGAGGTCGAGCATAAAGGCGAAACAGGAAATACAGAAAAGTGCGAGCCGTCCCCCGCGACGTGAGAGGCATGGAATCTCTACGGACGACGGCCCCCAGGAGCCGTAAATCGGGCGATGAACTCGTAGAGTCGAGCGAGCCGGTCCATCCGTTGTTTCGGGGTGGCCGTTTGAGAAAACGCGTGCCCTACTCCCGGATAGCGGACGTACTCGGTGGGAATCCCGTTCATCTTGAGCCGACGATACAGCATCTCGGGTTGAGTCGGGCCAGTCACGTGGTTGCGGGCTCCGTGAAGTAGGAGGAGCGGGGTGGTAATCTCATGGGCATTCGTGAGTGGCGAGTTGCGGCGAAGGGCCGGGCCGGGGGCCACGGTCGAGTCGGGGGGAGGCAGAAGGCCCGCCGTGAGGCGGGGAGAGGGCGACGGATCGGATGTACGGGCGGGAGCCGGGGGGGCATTCGAGGCCCACGGATATCCACCGAACTGTTCGACGACGGTAGGTCCCGCTTCGCCCGCGTCAAAGAACACCGTGAGGTCGTACACGCCACTCTGCGCCACGGCGGTTTCAAAACGGTCGGTCCGGCCGAGCAGCCACGCGGTCAGGTAGCCGCCGTACCCGCGTCCAGCCAAGGCCTGTTGCGTTGAGTCGACCCAGGCCCGCGACGCGATCGAGTCGGTCAGGGCCAGCACATCTTCTCCAGGGCCTGGCCCCCAGTCCTGAAAGTTGCGACGCCGAAAGGTGGATCCGTAGCCGGGCGTGCCGCGCGGCCAGACCTCCACGACGCCGTATCCGCGACCCGCGAGAAATTGACGGTCGATCCACGCGGCAATCGGCGCCGACGGATGCAATGCCGAGGGCCCCCCACGGGGGCGCACGACGATCGGATATTGAAGCGAATCCGTGAAGGAGAGGGGCCGGGTTACCCGGCCGGGGACCGGGACGTTCTCGTTCCAGGCTGTCACGGACGTAGACGAGGCGAGCCGTCGACGAGCGATCCAGGAGGCATTATGCGACGACAGTCGCTGTTCGTTGTTGAAGTTGATCGTGTTGCGATAAAGTTCAGAGGGATTCGAGGGGTCGAATACGGCGTACACGGCGTTGGATGCCGTCACGTCGAAGGCCTGCACCGCTCGGTCGGCGTCGAGCACCTGCTCGACCGTGGCCGTTCGCACCATTGTTGAATCAATCGAGAAGGTGTCTCGGGACGTGGTGTAGTCATCCCGAAGCGAGGTGCGGCGGGGCTGTTGAGTGGTATCGTTTCGAGCAAATGGCGCGAACCGGAAGAGAGGACGCCCCCCTCGTGCCTGTGCTGCGGCGTACAAATACCATCCGTCTGGCGACCATCGGAGACGCTTGACGTTATGGTCGAACGTCGAGGTGATAAATTGAGGATTGGACCGACCGTCGAGTTCAAAGAGTCCAATCTCGACGGGATCGTAACTACCAGTTTCAAGCCGCTCAGCCCGAAATGCTAAGGTGGTGCCGTCGGAGGTGACGCGCGGGGTGGTGAGGCGGTAGCCGTCGATCTGCAGCAGTTGCTGGATGCGGTAAGGGGCGAGGTCGACGACGTAAAGATTCCGGTTCCGAAGCCGATCCGGGTGGGCCTTCACGCGAGGAGGCGCACTCACAACAATTTGGGATCCTCCCGGGAGCCAGGAGGCGCCGTGGTACGATCGATACCCCTGGGTAACGGGACGGGGGCGTGGACGCTCGGGCGCCCCGGTCGTCACGTTGGGGGGTACGTCGACAACGAAGTAGTGCTGGTAGGTGGGCGTGGGTTGATACCGCCCGTTTTCTCGTAGGTCGGGCCGGGAGAAGACCTGCTGTTTGGTGGACGAACGACGGTCCAGCCAGCGGCGCATCTGGAGCAGGTCTCCGTTCGGGGTTGCGGCTGTATCTTGGGCGACGGGCACCGTGGTCGTGTCCGGGATGAGCCGCAGATGGTCGAATACGGCCCGCAGGCTGTCGGCAGAGAGAAGCCGGAGACTGTCCGTCGGAAAAGAGCGGAGCGAGGGCGGCACGGACGGCCCTCCGGGAGAGCGGAGGGCCCGGCTGGTGTCCGACGGAAGGCGAGGCGTGCCGTTCGGGCCGAGCGCCAGGGTGTCAAGGGCCTCGAGGGTGCGCTGATGGCGAAGTACCAAAAGCGTATCCGGCGGAATCCGCCGAAGGGTATCCTGGGGCAGTCGGCTCGGCCGTTCGGAGGGAGGCCGGCGGCCCGTTTGAGGACGAACGGCGGGTTCCGGAAGAGAGCTTGCATACAGAAGCCGATTTCCATTCGGGCCCCACTGTGGGTTGGTGGCGCCGTGCGGGGCATCGGTGAGTTGGTAGGGCTCTCCCCCGCTCAGGGAGAGCACAAACACCTGCGGGGTACCATGCACAGGACGCACGAAGGCAAGCTTGTTGCCGTCGGGGTGCCAGGCCGGTTGAGAGGCATCGTGGGGCGATCGGGTAAGCAACCGAGGGGCATCTCGTCCATGGGCGGGGACCACATAGAGTCGGCGTCGATACGTCTGCGTCGAGCCGGTGGAGACCGCCGTGCGAACGGTGTACGCGATGCTGCGACCGGAGGAGGAGAGAGTGAGCTGCTGCACCTCCTGGATTTTGAGCAGGTCGCTGGGCTGGAGAGGGGAGCGGCTCTTCTGGGCGGCTGCGGGCCGGGGACGGCCTGTGCTTACAGCAAGGACCCCGAAGAGAAGAAGAAGAAGGAGACCGACGCGAAGTCGAAGGCCGGAGGAGTTAAAGGGCGGTTCCGACTCCGAGGTACAGCACATTTGCATCGAGTCCAGGATTGATCGATCCACGAAAACCATTGGAGAGGTGATGGTACCGGTACGCCAGGGTAAGGAATGTTTGGGAGGCAATCGAGACCTCAACACCTCCACCGATACCCGCCGCGAAGTTCAGTTGTTTTCCGCGCTCGTCGGGCACCGACTCGAAGAAATAGAGAACCCCCGTATGGCCGGCCAGGAAGGGCCGGAGACGCCTGTGAGGACGAAAAGTGATCTGCAGTCCAACGGGATACGCACCGATGCCGCGCGTCGTAAGGGCTTCGCTTTCCGGTCCCCCCAGAAAAAATGCGTCGGGCGTTGCGGTTTCCGGGATGTGAGCCCGGGCGAGAGGGATGAGGTCGGCCGTGTACACAAGGGTGGGAGACTCGTATCCATCGTTCATTTGTTCGGACGTGGGAAGGAGCCGACGGTGCACTCGAAGGCCAAGCAGGCGCAGCTGACTGTCCGAAATTGTGCCCAGCAGACCCCCTGGATGGGCCGAGTGGCCGTACCAGAGCCCCATGGTGATCGTCGGGAATGGGGAACCGGAATGGGTCTTTTGAGAATCCGGGGGAGGGCTGCTCCGGGTGCAGGCAGGGACGGGGGATCCAAAGGTGAGTAGGGGGACGATCGCTCGCCCCCCTCCGACACAAAGAAGAGTCGCGGTAAAAACCACGACGAGACGCCAGTGCACGGAAAAGCAAAATCAGTGGAAGGAATCTGTTTTGCCGCGAACAGCGTATCGGCATCCATACGCTCCGTTGGGTGTCCACGGGGGATCCGAGTCAGCGGGAAGCAGATGCTCTTGGACAAGGGGGCAGGGGAGGGGGACAGGGGCACTGCCCCCTTGTAGGATTTCACGACAGTCGAATCCTTTCCAATCAAGCAGGTATGGAGCTCTTTTACAACAAGTACGGTCAGGACGGTCCACCACTCGTCATTCTCCACGGATTGCTCGGGGCCAACGGCAACTGGCACACCCTCAGCCGCACCCGGTTTCAGGACGTTGCCACGGTGTATGCCGTCGACCAACGCAATCACGGCCGCTCTCCCCACACTGATCGGATGGACTATCCCAGCATGGCGGCGGACGTGAAACGATTTGCGGAGAATCACGACCTTTCGTCGGTGACGCTGCTCGGGCATTCGATGGGAGGGAAAACGGCCATGGAAGCGGCCCTTTCATACCCGGACCTAGTCGATCGGCTCATCGTCGTTGATATGGCACCGAAGGCGTATCCCCCTCATCATGAAGACCTGCTTGCGGCCCTGGCTCGGATCGATCCATCTGAGTACGAGGATCGAGAGCAGATCGACGACACTCTGGCCGACGATGTGCCGTCATGGGCCATTCGGCAGTTCCTGTTGAAAAATCTCAAGTACGACGGAGAGGAGTACGAGTGGACGATGAACTTGGAGGCCATTCGTACACACTACGATAAGATCAACGCCGAAATTCCCTCCGACCGGTCGTATCATGGACCGACTCTCTTTATCCGCGGGGAGGAGTCCGGCTATGTGTCCGACAGCGATTGGCCGGGCATTCGGGACCGGTTTCCAACTGCCGACCTTGCAACCGTTGATGGGGCGGGGCACTGGGTGCACGCCGATGCGCCGACGCCCTTTGCGGATATCGTGGTCGACTTTCTTTCAGAAGGATAATTCCTGTGGTCCCTTCAGAGGACGATCAGTTGCGGAAGGGGACGATGCAAAGGTTGTGTTGCTTGCAACGGGATCGTCTTGGGCTGTGCTAGAGGAGAAACGAGTCTTTCCCGGGGGCAAAACAGTTCGCGTTACGGGGCAATAATGAAAGCACATTCTCAAAAAGACGTCCAAGAGGGACGAAGGGGAAGATGGATAAATCTTCACGGAAAGGCTCTAGGAAAATTCAGGTAAAGATCGGGACCGACCGGACTGATCGGCACTATAACAGGACCTTCTCGCAGGAGAGGACACAATCCCTCCGCGAAGGTGTACAACCGAAACATAATTGATCTTGATCGCCGCGGTCCAGTGCTTTAGAACCATTCCCTCCTCTTACACACCGAATCTTCCCCACGAACGAGCGGGGACGTTTGCAGGGACAGTTGCAATCGGCCGGGTGTAGGGGAGACGAGATCGTCGCTGGCCGCGAATGCAGCGGCATGTACTCATTACCACAAGCAGTTTATCTGACGTGGCTAACCGAACTCCTGACAACGAAGAAGAAAATAGCGGCGGAGTGCCGGGCCAAGCGCCCGGAAGCGGCCGCTGGCGCCTCATTATCTGGGTCGTTCTTGCGACGCTGTTTGGTCTTTGGGCATACGGCTACTGGGGACAAGGCGCAGCGGGCGGGGAGCGCATTAGCTACAGCGAGTTTCGCTCGCAGCTCCAGAATGGCAATGTCCAGCGGGTCGTCGTAGAGGGCAATAGCGTAAGTGGCGAACTGAAGTCCACCGCCTCAAAGACACAGCAGGACAACACGGTCGAATACGACCAGTTTGTGACTTACCTCCCCTCGTTTGGGGACGAGAAGCTGATGACCCTTCTCGAATCGAAAGGGGTGGAGGTCGTCACGGAACCTGAGAGTTCGTTTCCGTGGAGCCTTGTCATCATGGGACTTCTTCCCGTTCTCCTCCTCTTTGGCGTCGGGTACATCTTTCTCCGACGCATGCAGGCGCAGGGCCAGGGGCTCTTCTCGGTCCGGAAAAGCAAGGCAAAGCTCTTTGATAAGGGGGAAGAGGACACCACGTTCGATGACGTGGCGGGGGCCGATAGTGCGAAGGAGGAGCTCCGCGAGATTATCAAGTTCCTGAAAGATCCGCAGCGCTTTGAGCGCCTTGGGGGCAAAGTGCCGAAGGGAGTGCTCCTGGTAGGCCCGCCGGGCACCGGGAAGACTCTACTTGCCCGTGCAGTGGCCGGTGAAGCGGATGTCCCCTTCTTCAGCGTCTCCGGGTCCGACTTCATGGAGATGTTTGTGGGCGTCGGGGCCTCTCGCGTTCGGGACATGTTCAGTGAGGCGAAAGAGACGTCCCCAGCCATCATCTTTATCGATGAGCTCGACTCCATTGGGCGCAAGCGAGGCGCCGGAATGGGCGGCGGGCACGATGAACGGGAGCAGACCCTAAACCAGATGCTGTCGGAGCTTGACGGATTCGAGGAGAATGAAGGAGTCGTCGTCATGGCGGCCACCAACCGTCCCGACATTCTCGACTCGGCGCTTACGCGTCCCGGTCGGTTCGACCGGCAGATCACGGTCGACCTCCCGACACAGAAGGCCCGAAAGGAAATCCTCGAGATCCATGCTCGCAACAAGCCGCTTTCCGACGAGGTGAACATGGAGGAGATTGCCCGCAGCACGCCCGGATTTAGCGGAGCGGACTTGGAAAACCTTCTGAACGAAGCGGCGCTGCTGGCTGGGCGTTATGATCATGAGCGCATCGAGCCCGGCGACATTGAACAGGCGCGAGATAAGGTAATTATGGGCCTGAAGCGGGACGGGTTGGTTCTCGACGACGAGGAGCGGAAGCTCTTGGCCTATCATGAGGCAGGGCATGCCATTGTGGCGGCGGTCCTCGCCAATGCGGATCCGGTACACAAGGTCACGATTGTGCCGCGCGGCAAGGCGATGGGGGTAACTCAACAACTGCCGGAGAAGGACAAATACCTCTATCGGGAGGACTATATCCTCGATCGCCTGTCGGTCATTATGGGCGGACGTGCCGCGGAGGAGATCATCTTTGATACCGCCACAAGTGGAGCTGAGAACGACCTGAAGCAGGTGCGCAAGATGGCCCGTAAAATGGTCCTCGATTGGGGAATGGGCGAGCGCTTTAAGCACATTGCCCTTGGAGAGGATCAGGGAAGTGTGTTCCTCGGGGAAGAGTTGGCCAAGGGACGCGATTACAGCGACGAGACGGCACGAGAGGTCGATGAGGAGATTCAGCGCATTACGGCCAATGCGTTCCAGCGGGCCGTGGATACGCTCACCGAGCATCGGAACGCCTTCGATCGGTTGGCTGAGTTGCTGATCGAGCGTGAAGAAGTGCCCGGCGATGAGGTCTTGCGCCTCGTGGATGGAGACGTTGAATCTCTCGACGACATGACCGCGACCAATGGGGCTCCGCACGATACGACGGAGACGGCTGACGGAGAGGCATCGACCGAAGCAGATGTCGTGGACGAGTCGCCTACTTCTGCGGAACCATCCGAAGAGGACGAAGAGTCAACCACTGAGCCGTCGTCCTAGGATTCTCGACGAACTGGGCGGGGCGGGAGGCAGTGTGATTCATTACGGTTCTGCTTCCGGCCCTGCCGGTTTAGCGCTGATTGGGACTGGCTGTAAAGGACGGATTCCAAGTCGGCCCTCGTTTGTTCTCTCATATTCACCGTTTCACCATGGCTGAGTCCATCCCCAACCGTCGATCCGACGACGAGCTCCGGAAGAAGCTTACGGAGGAGGAGTACCACGTGACGCAAGAGGCGGGTACCGAGCGCGCCTTTTCTGGAGAGTACTGGGATCACAAAGCGGACGGCACCTACTGCTGTGTCGTCTGCGACACTCGGCTCTTCGATTCTGACACGAAGTTTGAGTCCGGAAGCGGGTGGCCGAGTTTCTACGAAGCCATTGAGGAGGCGAACGTAGAGCTTCGGGCTGATCATAGCCACGGGATGCAGCGGACGGAAGTGGTCTGTGCCGAGTGTGGAGCGCATTTAGGCCATGTCTTTGACGACGGCCCAGAGCCGACCGGCAAACGATACTGCATCAACTCGGCCGCCCTCGATTTTGAAGACGAGGGGGCGTAGAGCGGGGAGCTTAGGGGACCGATTCCCCTCTGGCCTTTACGTCGTCGGGCCCTCTTTAAATCGCGATTCTCTGGATCCTTTTTGGGCCGGAAGGGAGAGGCAAATGGACGGTCGGACTGTGGACTTGGATCCTCCACGCATATTGTCTATAGTTAGTAGTCACATACCGAAACCGGAGTCCGCTGCGGATCCGTACGACAAGTGACTAGCCCCCCGCGGTCGTAATCGCGGTGATGGGCCTCGGGAGTCTAGACGATTCGGTGTTCACCGATCACGGAAGCTGATCGATTTTTCCGCCGGAGGAGCGGCGGTTGGCAGCGTTGCAGGGGGCTTTGAGGTCGGAGGCCCCGGTTGGGCAGGCGCATTTGAGGGCAGGGCGCGCGCCACCGTTCATTCGTTTCCCCCTTCGAATATATCCGCTCGGCGTGATGACCGAACTGCAGAAGGCAAAGCAGGTCCACTACTTCAACGTCCTCGACTACAACGACGATGGCGTCCTGGAGAAGCAGGACTTTGTAAAAATAGCCGATCGCCTTGCGGAGATGCGCGATTACGAGGAGGGATCGTCGAAGCACACTTCTGTGCGACAGGAAATCCTTCGGATGTGGACCAATGCCCGGGCCCTGTCTGGAAAGGAGGGGAAGTCACAGATCACACTCGACGACTGGCTGGCCCACGAGCAGAAGGTGATCGACTCGAACGTATTGGTTCACTCGTACGTGCAGGGCATTGCCCGGGCCGTGTTCGACATCCTCGATGCAGACAACGACGGCGTTATCTCGGAGGACGAGTACCTCAAGTTTTTTCGGTCCTTTCGAGGAGATACCGAGAATGGGGAGCTTGCCTTTCAGAAGCTCGATCACAAGGATCAGGGCTATCTCACCCGGAAGGAGTTTCTGGAGGCCGTCACGGAATTTCACCTAAGCGACGACCCGGATGCGCGTGGCAACTGGCTCTTCGGGCCGTACGAAGAAACCGAGTCGTCTGCGTAGCACCTCTGTGCTCCCTTCGGGCCCGCTTTACAGATTGCCGCGGCGAGCCTGCTCCCGTTCAATGGCTTCAAACAGGGCCTTGAAGTTTCCGGCCCCGAAGGTGCGAGCCCCTTCGCGCTGGATGATCTCGTAAAACACCGTGGGACGATCCTGCACCGGCTGGGTAAAGATTTGCAGGAGGTAGCCGTCCGGGTCGCGGTCCACCAGGATGCTTAGATTTTCGAGTTCGTCGATGGGCTCATCGATCGATCCAACGCGGTCGTGCAGAAGGTCACGATTGTAGTACGTGTCGGGAACCTCCAAAAAGTCGACCCCTCGGCGCCGGAGGGTGCGTACCGTGCTGATAATGTCGTCTGTGGCCATGGCAATGTGTTGCACTCCGGCGCCCTGGTAGTACTCCAGGTACTCTTCGATCTGGCTTTTCTTCTTTCCTTCCGCCGGCTCGTTGATTGGGAATTTGATCTTCTCATCCCCATTGGCCATCACCTTGGACATCAGCGCTGAGTATTCGGTCGAGATGTCCTGGTCGGTGAAGTGGAGCATGTTGAAAAAACCCATCGTTTGGGCATAATACTCCACGTAGGTGTCCATCTCCCCCTCGTGCACGTTGCCCACACAGTGGTCGACGTACTGAAGGTCGGTCGGAGCCGGAGCAGTCCAGTTGCTATTGGTCCATCGTTCAAAGCCGGGGAAGAAGAGACCGTCGTACGCCGAGCGCTCCACGAAGGTGTGGATGGTATCGCCATAGGTGGCGATGGCGGCGGTCACGATTTGTCCATTGTCGTCCTCGTGGACGGTCGGCTTCTCAACCGGAGTTGCGCCGCGCCCGGTTGCTTCCCGGAAGGAGCGTTCAGCGTCGTCCACCGTAAGGGCGATATCCTTTACCCCGTCGCCGTGGCGGTGTACGTGGGTGCTCACGGCTGTATCTGGGCGCAGAGACGAGGTAAGGACAAATCGAATGTCGTTTTGCTCGAGGAGGTAATGGACCGTATCCTTTGCTCCAGTTTCGGGCCCGCGATAGCCCTGGATCTGAAAGCCGAACAGGTGAGCGTAGTATTGCGCTGCCTGCTTTGCGTTGCCGACATAGAATTCGACGTAGTCGGTCCCGTTGATTGGCAAAAAGTCGTCCGGTGCGTCTACATCTGGGGCGGAGGCCGTAGGGGTTTCAGACATGAGATGATCAGATATGAAGTGAGAGAGAGCGACGACGGTTTTGTGTTGGAAGCGCTTTCATAAGGAGTCCTTTAACATTTGCGGTCAGGAAGGCGTTCCGGTCCTTAGAGAACAGACGCTCCTATGGGGTTGACGAGCGATGCCGTTGCGTATGGAGCGGACGGTTGCCGTTGGGACGGATTTGAAAGCGAATCGGAAGCGTCATGCGCACGGGGATTCGCTGTCCACGGTGGATTGCCGGTCGAAACTCGACGGAACGCAGGGCTCGGACGGCGGCCGAATCGCAGAGAGGATGAAGAGACCGGGCAACCTCGATGGCCTGCACCTCCCCTTCTCGACTGACGGTAAACTCAAGTTCGAGGCGTCCTTCAATGCCTTGTCGGCGCGCCGCCTCTGGGTACTGAATGTGGAGGTAGAGGGCTCCGCTGCCCCCTTTGATCTGCGGGTGCCGGTCCTGAGTGGTCAGCGCGGCTAGCCGTCTGGGAGAGGATGACAGTTTGGTGGAGTCGGCGCTCGTATCGGATGCGCGCTCGGCGGTCGATTCCTCCGTGGGGTTCTGAGCGCCGTCGGGGGAGGGAGAAGCGTGTCGGGTTGGAGGAGGCCCCTCGGGATTGGCGGCCTCTTTGGTTGGCTCGTCTTGCGTGGCGTCCTCAGCGGAGAGCTCGTGCAGGGCGATGAGGTCTGACGAGTGCTGGGTGGTCCACCCAATCTGGGGAGTGGAGTAGGGCAGAGGAAGGTTGACGAGGAGTCCCACGCCGCCGAGGACCCCAAGAAGCATCACAAGCAGGCGGGTCGTATATTGATTCAAGATCGAAGACGGAGAACAACGGTAGAACGGCGTGTCGTAATTCATAGTGGAGCCCCCGTTCGGGTGAATCGGCACATCACTCATTCTTCATACGCACCCAATATCGAATTGTGCCGATTCACGTCCTGGATTGTTGATGTTCAGTCCATCGGGGAAGAGCCGTCTCCGATGGACGTGCGCTTTACTCCTTGAGAGTGTCGAGGACGCCTTCTACTTTCCCATGCGTTGATCAACATCTCAGAACGTCAAGGCCCCGGAGATCAATCAAGCTCTGGGGAGGACGATCTCACTACGTTTTATCTCAGCAGTGATCCCGAAATCTATGTTCAATGCTCTCGTGCTCGATCGGTCCGAGGGGCGCCTCCAGGTGGACGTACAAGAGCTCGTCGTGGACGACCTTCCAGATGCCGGCCCCCAACAGGTTCATGTCGAGGTGCTGTACTCCAGTGTGAATTACAAGGACGCCCTCGCTGTGACAGGGGCCGGGAAAATTATCCGAGGGGGGTATCCGATTGTCCCCGGCATCGATCTAGTGGGTCGGGTGTTGGAAAGCAAACGAGAGGACTTGGAGGAAGGAGAACTCGTGATTGGAACGGGGTGGCAGTTGGGAGAGGTAGACTGGGGAGGGTACACTCAGCGGGCGAAGGTGGACGGGAGCAAGCTCGTGCGACTTCCGAAGCACATGACGCCTAAGGAGGCCATGGTGGCCGGAACGGCTGGCTTCACGGCGATGCTCTCGGTCATGGCCCTTGAAGACCACGATGTGGACCCGGATGATGGCGAAATTGTCGTTACGGGGGCCTCCGGCGGGGGCGGAAGCATGGCCATCACACTTCTCGATACCCTCGACTATGAAGTCGTGGCGTCCAGCGGAAGCGAGGAGGCGCACCAGTACCTCCGAGACCGAGGGGCGGACCGGATTGTGCACCGGAGTGCATTTGAGGACGGTCCGGAGCGTCCCATGGAGTCCGGGAAGTGGGCTGGAGCAGTGGATGCAGTGGGAGGGCAAACCCTTGCGACCCTTCTTGCGCAGCTGCAGCGTCACGGCACGGTGGCGTCGTATGGAAATGCTGCGGGACATGAACTGAACACGTCCGTATTTCCCTTCATTCTCCGCGGCGTCAATCTGATTGGTATTGATTCGAACACGTGCCCCAATAAGCGTCGGCAGGCAGCGTGGCGACGGATGGCATCTGTGCTATCGTCGGACGACATCCAGGAAATGACGGCTCGCACCGTTGGTCTTGACGAGGTGCCGGAGGCTTGTGAAAAGCTACTGTCGGGAGACATTCGTGGTCGCGTCGTCGTCGATCTGCAGTAGAAGAGAATGCAATCGGGCGGCCATTCCGAACTGTGGCCCCGAGCGGTTCGTATCGTTCTGCACGCAGTACTCGCTCCACAAATGTTGCGTCGGCAGAGCTGTACGTAACGGTTTCCATGAGTCTCTCCTTTTGGCAACAGCGCCGCCGGGCACAGGCGTTGGCGTACGACGTCGTGATTGTAGGTGGGGGAATTGTGGGATGCTCTACCGCCTACTGGCTCCAGCGCCACAATCCGTCCCTCAATGTGGCCCTCGTGGAAGCGGAGGCCCTCGGGTCAGGGGCGAGTGGCCGCAACGCCGGCTTTATTCTGCAGGGAACGGCGGCCGATTATCTGTCAGACGTGGAGCGGTATGGCGAGCGGACGGCCCGGCGTCTGTGGCGCTTTACGCGTACCAGTCGGGATTTGATGGAAGCCGAACTCCGGGGGCACGCCTTCGGGTGGACGTCCGACGGCAGTTTAACCGTTGCGGGAGATGAGGAGGAAGATGAACGATTACGGGCCAGTGTGGGGCGATTGCGGGCGGCCGGGGCTCCGGTGGTGTATTTGGAGCCGGAGCAAACGAACCAACGCCTTCACTCTACTGGGTTGTACGGTGGCCTTTTTGTGACCACGGGGGCCGTGGTGAATCCCCTCAAGCTGGTGCATCATCTGGCGGCAAAAAGCACGGCCGACGTGCACACCCACCTCCCGGTCAAAGGGATCCGCTGGGATTATGACGACGGCGTTTTGCTGGAAACGCCGGATCAGAGCCTCTGGTCGCGTCGTGTCGTGCTGGCGGTAGGATCTGCGCTGCCCTCGCTCGTGCCGGCACTCTCGTCGGTTGTTCGACCGGTTCGGGCGCAGATGCTGGCAACGGCGCCCGCCGAGACACAGGCAATTCCAGTCCCGGTCTACTCCCATCGAGGCGGGTTCTATATTCGGCAAGAGGAGGAGGGACATGTACTGGTGGGAGGAGGACGGCATGCCCATCGCCGGGCGGAAGAAACGGACGTGGATGCTACGACCCCGGCAGTGCAGGCGACCATCGAGCGCTACCTCCACACGCATTTTCCGTGGACGCAGGATCTCCCCATTCAGCGACGCTGGAGTGGGACGATGGGCTTCTCACCCGACGGTCGTCCGGTCGTGGGGCCAGTGCCCGGGCAGCCGGATAGCATTTTCGCGACTGGATTTACCGGCCATGGAATGGGCTACGGCTTTCGGATGGGGCGGCTCCTCGCGCAGCGGATCACGGGGGCGAGGCGTCCCGATGGATACGAACTCTTCTCGGTGTCTCGATTGGACGAAGAAACCGGGTGTCCCAACGCCTCCCCTCGACCCTCGTCGTCCAATCGCTAGCTTGGAGAGCGTGGTGGACAAGTGGGGGAGTAGGCTCGGTTGCTTCATGGACGCCACTTGAGGCCTCGCGAAAGGGGGACAGGCAGGTGCTAAGATCCATGCGCGGCGATTTCTAACAGATCTACCAGTATCACATTCTCGTCACGAGCCTCTGTGGATCGGCAGCGTACGGAGGGAGGTTTAAAAGATCCCGTTTCTTCCGAGACGCGAATTGCTGATTCATGCGGCCAATCCTACTCGCTCTGCTCCTGAGTCTGCTACCGGTTTCTCTTATGGCCCAGTCCGCGCCCGACACTGTCGACTTTCGGCTGGAGGCTCACCGGTGGGAGCATCGACTGCTCTTCGTGTTTACACCGACAGAGGCTGCGGATCAGCTACGCGCCCAGAAGGATGCACTTGCTGAGCAAGACGCGGGCTTCCGGGACCGCGACCTTCTTCTCATAACCCTGACCGGCGCGGCCGACGGAACGGTGCGGGAGGGGCCTGGGAGAGACGCGCAACCGCTCACGAATGCTGCCGTCACGCGTCTCTACGACCGCTTTAATGTGCCGTCCGATGCCTTCCGGGTCGTCCTCGTGGGAAAGGACGGCACCGAAAAGCGCCGGGATGCCGAGCCCGTCACCGGCCGCTCTCTCTTCGACACCATTGATGCGATGCCGATGCGGCAGCGGGAGATGCGGGAGGAGAATACCGGCGGAGAGTAGCGGGGACCGGACAGGGACCCATGATACGCTCTGTGTGGGAGGGCGGCGTAGGTGGGGAGGTGCGCTCGACCGCACGAACGCACCCCCCGCACGCACTACAGCTCGATTCCGATCAACCAGCGGAATTTGAATTCGTCCTGTCCGGATTCGAGGAGACCCGGATCGCTCGCCCAGACCGGAAATTTGGCTACCACGTCAAGTTCCTGCAAGAAGTCGGACTGCGCGGTCCAGCGGTCGAGGTGAGGGATGGACGAAAGGTCGTAGCGTGCACCGAGGCCCGCGTCGGCCACCCATTCTCCAGAATCGTGCTCCGGATTGATGGTGATATCGTTCCACACCGTTCCGGCCCCTGAGAACACGGAGAGCTGGAGAGGAGACAGTGGATTGACGGACGGGAACGGGGTGCCGCCAAGCGACAGACGTCCACCGATTACACTTTGTCCGGACAAGCCAGAGGACCGAAAGCCGTCCGACTGGAGGTAAGCGACCGGTCCCGCAGGACTGAAGCCGACCAGATGCGCGTCGCTAACGGGCTGTTCAAACGAGGCACTTCCCTGACGGTACGTGTCGTTGCGCCACTCCGCTTCTACTGAGCTGCCTCCTAGCCGAAATCGCTTGTGAGGGAGCAGCCCGTCCGTCCCGACGCTCAGCTGAAGAGCGGCTTCTCCGGTAAGGGCGCCGAGGGACGCCGTTTTTTGAGCTTGCAGGGAGGCACGGGTTGCGTTGTCGAGGGGGGCGGGCCCCGAGAGTTGCGTTCCACCATATCCCGTGAAGCTGCCTCCTGCCTCCGCAAAGGCTGAAATCCAATCTCGTCCGTTCGTCACGGAGTAGTCGATCCGAGCGGAAGCCGTATGCGACTGGCCCCACGGATTGATGAGGTACGTTGAGGTCCCGATGGGAAGGCCCTGAGGGTCTCGGAGCTGGATTGTTGAGCGGTAGAGGCCGAACACACGGTCGCTCGGATTCAACTGCTGGAGCAACGCGAGTCGCAGTTGTTGATTCGTGTCGGCAAGCGGGGAGGTCAGGGGCGTGCCGATAGAAATCCGATTCTCCAGTACGCCCTGGTGTTTTTCCGCTGAGACTTGAAAGGTGGCCCGGGGAGAGACCAGCGGAAGGGGATGCTCGTACCGGAGCTCGTAGTCGATACCATCAAACCAGCTTCCGGTCTGGTCATCCTCCGCAAAATCAAAGGGACGGCTCGGAGCAAGGCGGGGGTCGTCTCCGCCTGAGAAGAGCACTTCCGGCCAGAGGGTCACGCTCGTCCGGAGGCGGTGGTCGCCCAGAAAATACTGGCCCCGCGCCTGCAGCCCGCCCCCGAAGCCGAAGTCGTGGGCGTACAGGGCTAGCGGACGGAGGCCCAACTCGTACTGCGACCAGTTCGACTCTGGGGCGTGAAGGAAGCGGGTGCGCAGCGGAAAGTCGGTTGAGTTATTGAGCCGGTTGACGTCTGGCGTGCGCTCGTTCGGATCCAGCGTCGCCGATACGGCGGGAGACGGGACCTCTACCGTGAACCGTTTCTTCGGATACACCCAGGGCCAGGGCTCTGCCACGATCCAGTCGTCGGGCACCGGTTTGTGGCCGTGCATGGTGGCGAGCGGAACGTTGACCCACTGCGTCGAGCCGTCTTCCAGCGTCAACTTCACGTCGTGGGGCATGCGGATGGTGCCCTCGCGTTCGAGGGTAAAGGAGGCCTCGTAGCCGCTGCCGGAGCGGGTGTTTTCGAGGTTGTCGATTTCGTCGTCGAGCGTGCGGGTGGATCGCGTGAACTGCCAGAAGTACCAGTCCAGCATCAGGCCGCTTTCTTGCTCGGCGAAGAGCTCAAGGTCGAACGGGTCCGGATTCTGATATTCTCGCTGGCGGAGATAGCGCTTGAGCCACGCGTCGCGGTTCTGCTCGCCCATCACGTAGCCCAGCATGTCCACCACCAATTCACCGCCGGGGTACGAGGCCACCCCGTACGCCGTGTTGGTCTTGAACCAGTCGGCCGGCGTACTAAACGACTCGTAAAGGCCTTGTTTGTGAAGCCAGACGAGGCTGGTGGGCGAGTGAGAGGCCGAGCCGCCCGTGAGGTGCGCCATGCCCTCTGCGGTGGCGTAGCTGGTAAAGCCCTCATCCATCCAGGCGTAGTCGGCCTCGTTGCTGCCAAGAGCAGCGTAGTACCACATGTGGGCAAACTCGTGGACGGTGGTGCCGAGCACAGAGCGGCGACTGCTCTTCTGCTCGAAGGCCGGGCCGTCGTAGCTGCTGACGACCGTAAACATCGGGTACTCCATGCCGCCGTCGCCGCCCTGGGCAACCGTCATCTGCGGGTAGGGATAGTCGCCGTACTCCTGGCTGAAGTAGGCCGTGAGGTCGGGCATGTCGTCCTTGAGCGGCGTCCACTGCTCGGCCACGCTCGGCTTGTAGAGAATGTGGTGTGTTGTGCCGTCGGCCGTCACCTTGTCGTGGATGTAGTCGGGGTCGGCCGACCAGGCAAAGTTGTGCACGTTCTCCGCCGTAAAGTGCCAGGTGAGCGAATCCGCCTCCGGCAGGCCGTCGGACGGGCGCCACGTGCCGTTGCCGTCGATGTTATATCCGTGGCCGATCGCTTCCGGATTTTGAAGGACGCCAGTAGCCCCAATGGTGTACTCGGTGGGAAGTGTGATTTCCACGTCGAAGGTGCCGAAGGGGGCGTAGTACTCGCGATTGACGTAAAAATTGGCGTGCCATCCGCGCTCGTCGTACGCCGCCATCTTGGGAAACCACTGCGTCATCGTGAAGTCGATGCGGTCGCCCCGGCTGTCGCGCCCGCTGCGTCTCGTTTGGAGGGGGACCTGTGCTGTCCACTGCATCTCAAAGGTCGTTGACTCCCCCGGCAAAATGGGCTCTGCCAGGTCGACGCGCATCACCGTGTCGGTAATCTTGTACTCAACCGACTGCCCATCCTGCCTTAGTGAGCGGATGCGGTGCCAGCCCTGCTCTTCAGAGTCGAGACGGAAGATGCGTGGCACGATGCGGCCGTCGGGGTCGGGCAACTGCCGGTTCCGTTCTGCCATCATCGACTCTGGATGAAAGGCATTGAAATAAAGGTGATAATACACCGTCGTCAACGTGTCCGGCGAGTTATTGGTATAGGTGAGGGTTTGCTCACCCGTATACTGGTGGTCATCGGCGTGGAGCGTAATGTCCATGTCATAGTCGACCCGCTGCCCCCAGTTTTCCGGGGACTGGGCCCGAGAGGGAAGAATGACGAGGAGGGCAGTGGCGAACGCAAGAAGAAAACGGGAGGCCATGTTCGAGAGTGACATCGGTGGAAAATGGCAATGGAGAGCCCCGCGAGGGCAACCGCTGGTTCGTTCTCAAAACGGACCGGAATGTTTCTGAAAAGAACCGGTCGCGCAGAAATTTCGACGATTCGTGTTGGTTTCGGAATCACCGAGAGGGACTGATTCGTTCTACGGCCCAAGAAGCTCTGTTCCAGCACCTTACTTCCAATTACCCGCAGGAGGCCGCCATGACGAAAGCCGATATCGTAGACCGCATCGCGAAAGGAACCGGGTTAACCAAAATCGAGACGAAGGCCGTCGTGGAGGGCTTCATGACGACCGTTAAGGACGCAATGGAAGAGGGAAAACGCATTGAGCTTCGGGGGTTTGGCGTCTTCGAGGTGGATCACCGGGCGCCCCGCACGGGGCGAAATCCGCAGACCAACGAGCCCGTTCCGATCGACGAGCGGTTCGAGCCTGTTTTTCGTCCGTCCGACCAGTTTCGAGAAGCAGTCGATGAGGTGCACAAGGAGCGCCGGGAGGAAGAAGAGGCCGATGCGTAAGTCGCCTCCGAAATTGTCGTTTTTGCTAAGCGAAGCGTAGTCCATTCCTTTTATGGCCGACGATGCTCATTCGTGTCCCTCCTGCGGTGCTCATGTGCCTGAGGGGGCGGAACAGTGCGATCTCTGTGGAACTCCGATAGATGCTCCGTCGGGCGATCCGGCCTCGGAGGAGCCGGTCCCCGATCCCCCCGAGGAGGGTCCGACCGAGGCCGAAAGGAAATCGGAGGCGCCCGGGGCGGATGAGCACGTGTACTGCAATCAGTGTGGCTTCCAGAATCCGATCGAGGCCAACTACTGCAGCCAATGCGGTACGGAATTGCAAGACCTTTCGGCGAGCCCCGAGGGGACGCGAACGGTCACCGCAGATCTGCCGGAGGGAGGTGATGCGGGTCCGTCGGCAGAAGAAACGGACGCACCGTCGGAAGCGGAGACCGGGGAGCAGGCGGCGATGGGAAAACAGATTGTGGTGATGGTGGGAATTGGGCTCGTCTTTGTACTGGGCTTTTTCTTTGCCACGCAGTGGAGCCAGCAATACGAGTGGGGAGAGGACGACAGCGCCTCGTCTCCATCCGCCGAGGCCACCGCCAGAACTAACGACGCTGGCGGCTCCTCGTCTCCCGCCGGGCCGATGACAGGGGCTGCGCCGGGAGGTGGTTCAGCGTCGTCGGGCACGCCCCAGACCGATCTCCAGACGCTCGTAGACGAGTTAAGTGGCGCGGTCGATGGACCGGTGGCGAGCAAGATTGACTCGCTTCGGGGGCAGGTGGAAGATGCACAGGGGAGACAAAAACGACAGCTCCGATCGGAGCTCGTGCGGCTCTACATCGGGGCCGGTGCGCCCGGCCGGGCCGCGCTGCTCCAGTCGCAAATTGCCGATGCCACGGGAGCAGTGGACGCCCGTCGCCGAGCCGCTGACCTCTTATACCGCTGGATGCGGCAGGTGGAGCAGCAGGGGGACCGGGCTCGGATTGCGGAGGTGGCCCGGCACGTGGCGACGGCGTACGAGCAGGTGGCTGAGCAGCGCACCGAGGACCTGGATGCTCGGACGCGAATGGGCGAGGCGTATCTCCTCACCAACAATCCCATGAAGGGGATTCAGGCCATCAATGCGGTGCTGGAGGAGGATTCGACGTTCGTCCCGGCACGGTTTCAGAAAGGACTCGCTCTTCTGCAGATTAATCGGCTGGACCAGGCCATTCAGCAGTTTGAACAGGTCAAGCAGTACGCCGGCGAGCAAGAGCCGTTTTACAAGCAGGCCGAGCGAGCAATCGAGGTAATTCGGGAGCAATCCTCGTCGTCAGGCGCCACCCGGAGCGGCAGCGATACGGAGTAGGGGAAAGGGAAGCGGAGCGTCTCGATGCGCAAGGGACCCTGTCTCTCCAAGCGGGGCAGTTTCGCGAATGCCACCCGCGTGTACGTCTCTGCGGAGCTCCTCGATCTGTTGTGGGGAAACAGGGACGAGCGTTTTTTTTGCAGTGCTGCGCAACGGCGTCCTTTGCGCGAGGATATGGATTCATTTATGGACTGAAAGTAGACGGGTTGATGGCTAAAAAAACAGATGTTCTCGTCATTGGAGGGGGCATGGTCGGCCTCGCCGCCGCCAATGCTTTGCTCAACCGGGGCCGTTCGGTCACGATTCTCGAGCGGAAGTGTCCAGGTGCGGGGGCGTCCTGGGGGAATGCCGGTCTCGTGGCACCGCGCTACATCGTTCCGCTTGCGGCGCCCGGCGTTGTTGCGCAAGGGCTGTGGTGGATGCTCGATCGGGAGAGTCCGTTTCGCATTAAGCCGCGACTCGATCCCGATCTGCTCCGTTGGCTATGGGCCTTCTGGTCGTTTTGTAGCGAGGAGCACGTTGAGCGGGCAATTCCGATTCTCCGGGATTTGAATCTGGCCAGTCGGGACCGCTACGAAAAGTGGGCTGCGTCCGATGAGTTGGAGGAGTTTGGGTTTCGGACGAGTGGCTCGGTTGTTGTTCATCGTACCGAAAAAGGGGGGAGGAAGGATCGAAAGAAGGCACAGCGTGCTCAGAAGGCCGGTCTGAATGTGAGTGTATTGGGGCGTAGCGAGCTGGACGACGTCTTGCCCAACGGCCCGTCCGAGGCACGAGGGGGCGTGCAGTACCACCAGGATGCGTTGCTCAATCCGGTGCGACTCTTGTCATCGTTGAAGCATCGGATTGAAGACGCGGGGGGGACGCTTCGGCCGGGCACAGCCGTTACAGGATTTGAGGAGCGAAACGGAGGGATCCACGCCGTTCAGACTCCCCGGGCGGAGTGGCGGGCCAACGACGTTATTCTCGCGGCGGGGGCTTGGTCGGCCCCGCTGGCCCATCACCTCGGGCTCGATTTGCCGATTCAGCCTGCAAAGGGCTACAGCGTCACCTATTCGGACCCGGCGGAAACGCCAGACCTGCCCTACGTCCTTTCAGAGACAAAAGTGGCGGTAACGCCTATGGATGGTCAGATCCGGTGTGCGGGCACCCTGGAGCTGGCAGGATTTGATGGCGCGGTAGACACCCGGCGAGCTGTGCCCATTTTGGAGGAGGCCGCCCGGTACGTGCCCCATATTAGTCCCGATGCCCCCGAGCAGGAAGACGTATGGACGGGATTTCGTCCCTGTACCCCAGACGGACTTCCGGTCATCGGACGGGTGCCGTCGGTCGACAATCTCGTCATGGCAACCGGGCACGGCATGATGGGGATTTCGATGTCTCCCATTACGGGGGAGCTTGTGGCTGATGCCGTGCAGGGGGACGACTCGTCCGTCGTGGACCGATCTCCCCTGTCTCCTACGCGCTTCGGTTAAGGGGGGCTTTTCATTTTACTGGTGCGGGCTATACATTTCCGACGCCCCGTCGGGACAATTTTTCACGGTTCGTTTCCACTGGTCCTTCAGGCCATCATGCAATCTCACATCGAGCGCCTTGACGAGAAGCGGATTCGAGAGGCCGTCCAGCGGGCCGAGGAGCGTACGGCGGGGGAGATCGTTCCGGTTGTGGTGCCGCGAAGTGCCTCGTACGAGTCGGTTGCCTGGCGGGCGGCGGCCGGAGCCACACTGCTTGCGCTGACCGGCGTGCTGCTCGTACTTCAGTTCTACGATGGGTGGGGATTGGGGTGGCTTTATACGCCGTGGGGCGTGGTACTTGCAGGTCTTAGCGCTGCGATTGTGGGAGGAGTTCTTGGCATGTACGTTCCTCCGGTACAGCGATTTCTAGCGGGGGAAGACCTTCTAGACGAAACGGTGCACCGCCGGGCCCTGCAGTCATTCGTGGAGGAAGAAGTGTTCGACACGCGCGATCGCACCGGCATCTTGCTCTTCGTTTCGCTCCACGAGCATCGGATCGAGGTGCTGGGCGACACAGGCATTAACGAGCTCGTTCGGCCCGACGATTGGGCGGAGGTAGTGACCCGGATTCGAGAGGGCATTCGCAACGACAATCTCACGGAGGGGCTCGTAGACGCCATCGGGATGTGTGGGCGCCTCCTCGAACGACGAGGCGTGAACCTTCGGCCGGACGACGAGAATGAACTGTCAAATACGGTACGGACCCCGGAGACAGGGACCCAAGACCCTCCGGAGGATGCCGAAAGGGATCCAGAAGAGTGAGAAGAGGGTTGTCCCGGCGCCCCGTTTGGCGCCCACGTGCAGAGTCGGTGTACGAGAGACTCTGCGGGGATAGAGAGGGCAGTACGCCTAGAGGAGGAGTCACTCCTTCTCGATTTCGAGCACGAGCCCGTCGGTGTCGCGTACAAAGAGACGCCCCTTCACCTCTCGGTAGGCGTAGTCGGCCGCGTCCAGGCGAGAGCGGAGCGAGTGCCAGTCCCGGTCGGACAGATGGAAGCCGATGTGATGAATCGCTCCACGACCGGGCACGGACGGATGCTCCATTTCCGGCATCTCGATGAGTTCGAGAACCGCGTGGTCGCTGCCGTCCCCCAGCATGGCTCGACGTCGTCCCTTCCGCACCGGATCGTCTTCAACCGTACGGAGGGTGAGCCCGAGAAGCTCGACGTAGAAGTCCGTTGCAGCCTCCAGATCCGTCGTCATGACGGAGGCATGGTCGAGGCGGACATCGAGTGGCACGTCGTTGGTAGTATCGTTGGAAGGAGGAGGCATGGGCAGATGAACGAATCCCCACGGGATCGTCCGTTAAGAAGAAATCGGGGCAGGATCGGACTCCGGTTGGAAGTCGGAGGCATCGATGCCCAGGCGTTTCATTTTCTTGTAGAGGCCTTGCCGGGAAAGGCCCAGCACTTCGGCGGAGGCGGTCACTTGTCCTTCGCAGGCTTGGAGCACGCGCTTGATAACTGTCGCTTCGGTTCGAGCAAGCACGTCCTCCAGCGATTGATTGGGGTGCAGGATGGCGTCCCGCTCATCGCCGGGGACCGACTCGGAGGACTGTGCGTCTTCGACAATGGTGTCGAGGAGAACGTCGCGGTCAATGGTTTGGACCGGTTCGCTGGCGACGTGAACGAGGACCCGCTCCAGCTCGTTGCGGAGCTGGCGCACGTTTCCGGGCCAGTCGTACCGCAGGAGCGCCTCCATGGCAGGGTGTGTAATCGAGGGCCGAAGGCCGTGTGCGTCCGGGGGCTGGAGGGTATCCAAGAAGTGGCGGACGAGTAACGGAATGTCGGCCCGCCGGTCGCGCAAGGGGGGGATCCTGAGGGAGAGGGCCTGCAGGCGTTCACTAAGGGCAGGGCGAAAGTGATCGTTTCGGACCTGCTCATTGAGACGTTCACTGGTCGTGGCCACCACACGCACGTCCACCGGGCGCGGCTCGGTTCCGCCGTCGGGCACCACCTCGCCGGTGTTTAGCAGATGGAGCAAGGCCGTCTGGGCGGAGGGGGGAAGAGCATCCACATCCTCGATGAGGAGGGTGCCCCCGTCCGCTTCGTGGACCGCACCCGTGCTGGCGATGGTGCCGTCCTCGGCCGCCGTCCCGAACAACCGTTCGGTGAGGGGGTCCTGCTGCATGGTTGCGCACGCGACGTGCCGGAGCGGTCCTTCAGCACGGGGGCTTTCGGTGTGTAGCACACGGGCCATCATGCGTTTCCCTACGCCCCGTTCGCCCGTTATGAGTACAGGATGTGCGCTCGATCGAAGAAGCGTTATGCGATGGGCTACTGCCTGCATCGCGTCGCTTTCCGTTACAAGGCCTGCGACAGACGTCGGTTGAGTCGTCTCAGTCACACGGTGGGCACGCTGGTGGAGCAGGGCGCGCTCCAGGGCAAGGCGCACGAGTGGAATTCGGGCCTTAATTCGATTGCGCACCCAGTCCCAGTTGTTTTCCGCTTCGGGGCCGTCCGCCACCCCGAGCACGAGGGTGGGAGGGACAGATCGCAGCCGGAACCACCGGGCCGGACCAGAGTCGTCCAGGGTGGCATCCGAGGGAGGTTGGATCCGCTCCGGCCGCGTGCCGTGTTCGTGTAGCAGAGAGGCAATGCCGTCCGACGATACTCGGTACACGCCCACCCATCGGTCGGGCACGAGGGCAGCGACGGTCTGCAGCCAGGCGTTGGCGACGAGGGGAACCGAGAGCGAGGCGCGGGCCAACGTTTCCGTAAGTGCGGAGTCGGACGAAGAGAGGGGATGGGGAAGCATGGAGGCGGGGTCGTCGTCCGACTCCGCGCCGTGGGCCAGGGCCGTTGCGACTTCGGCTTCTTCCGACGCATCGAGGGCGTTAAAGGTAGCACGGGCACCAGAGGCCAGTGCATGCGCCCGATCCTCCTCTTCGAGTTGGGCAAGGGCGAGTTGGAGGGAGGCTGTCCGGTATCGATCCTGGATCATCGTCGCCGCCGAGAGGGCGTGCCGGTAGGCGTCGGTTGCGTCGTCCGGCCGGTGCGTCGACTGCGCGATGGTGCCTTCGGTGGCAAAGCGACGGGCCGCAAACGGCAATACGCTGAAGTAATCGTCGTATTCGTCGGCTGCGTCCAGGTGAGCTTGAGCCGTGTCGTTGTCCGATCGGGCGGCCGCAATGCGAGCGAGGAGAAGCAAGGTGCGAAGCTGGCGACCGCGATGACCGGTCTCACGGGCATTCCGGTGGGCTCGTTGCATCCACCTGTAGGCCTCTCCGAGCTGGTTTTGGCGGGCACGGAGTCGTCCCCGCAACATTGCAAGGAGGGCGTGATTCCGACCGTGCGGGAGAGGAGACGCGTTGTCCTCGAGATCCACGAGGAGGTCTTCTGCATGCTCGTTGCGGCCCCGCCGCACGGCAAGGCGAATTCGAAGGAGCGTGAGGCGGGCCTGTCCGGCAGCGTCATCCCGCACGGCCGATTCGGCTTCGTCGAGGACCGTGTGGGCATCCGTCCATTGGCCCTGTCGGAGGAGGGCCCCGACGTGTGCGTGGTAGGCGGTGAGAAGTGGAGAAGAGGCGCGCGTTTCAGACTGACGCAGGAGCGCCTCGGCCGTCTTGGCCGTATCGAGGATATCAACGGGCGACTGCCCGAGATCGTAGCGTAGGGCGGCCTCGTACGCGGTGGCGGTTCCGCGAAGACGTTGGTCGTTCCACTGCCGCCCCAGTGCTCGGAGGGCGTGCAGGTGCGTTTCCGCCTCGTCGTATCGCCCCTCAACCCGCAGGGCCGGAATGCTGAGGGTATGCAACCACCGGTCGGCCTGCTGATTGTCGAGTTGGTCGACCAGGGCGTGGGCCTCCTCAAGGGCAGAGCGCATGAGGGCGTACTCCTCTAGTACCACGCAGGCCTGTGCCCGGCCGAGCATTGCCCAGCAGCGACCGCGGGGGTCGTGTATCGAGTCAAAGAGCGTCTCCGCCTGGTCAAGCAGCCGCACGGCTCGGATGGACTCAGCATTATCGGTGTGGCGGCGGGCATGCGCCCAGCCGCGCCAGAGGGCGACCTCGGCTCGGACGCAGGTACAGCGATCGCTGAGGGTGGAAAGAGAAGGGAGTAGATCCAGCACGCGACCCGGCTGGTTTCGGTGAAGGACCTCCACCTGAGCCCGAAGCCCACGCAGCAAGAGTTGTCCCGTGCTTTGAGGAGATTCCTCCACCGGACCCAACAAGGGGTCAACCATTTGCACCACATCCTCGGCTCGCCCTTCGGCGAGGAGATCTGTGGCCATTGCTATGGTTTTTGCGTGGTCCATCACGAGTTCGGAATTTGGAGTGCGGAGTTCGGAATGGTAGCAGAGATAGGGGGATTCCCACTCCACATTCCCCATTCCGAATTCCAGAATCTACATGAAGCCGAGTTCGAGGCGCGCCTCTTCGGACATCATCTCGGGGGAGAAGGGCGGCTCAAACGTCATTTCCAGGTTTACGCTCTCGACCCCCTCCGTTTCTCGCACGGCATCCTCGGCCTGTCCCGGAAGAATGCCGGCCGCCGGACAGTTCGGCGCCGTGAGGGTCATGAGCACATCCACGTGGTTATCCTCGTCGATCTCGATGTGATAGATGAGGCCCAAGTCGTAGATGTTCACCGGGATTTCCGGGTCGTAGATTTCGCGCAGAGAGGCAACAACGCGCTCGTAGAGCTCGTTTTCAGGCGTTTCTTGAACGTGGTCCGGGATGGTTTCCGGCAGTTCAATGTCCGTATTTTCCTTATCGTCAGGGATGTCGGCAGCGCCGCCCCCTCCGCCTCCGGGGGGCATGCCGCCCATGGCTCCAGCTGGGTTCATGATTCAGTTGACAGTAGTTGGAAAAAATCTTGTGTGAGGGGACGCTTCCCCGGTATTCTGCCGAATGCGAGGCATAATGTATGAAACGTGACGGGTGAAGCTGCTCTCCTCTCACGGATCACGATTCACGTATCACTCGGAATCAATTCCGAAACGTCTTCGCGCGCTCCTGCATCTGCTCGATCATGGCCTGAAGACCATTGTTGCGCTGTGAGCTCAGGTTGTCCTGTAGGCCGATGTCGTCGAGGAAGTCAAAGCTGGCGTTCGCGACGGCCTCGGGCGGCTGTTCGTTCAGCACGCGGATGACGAGGGCGGCCAGTCCCTTCGTGATTTTCGCGTTGCTGTCCCCTTGAAAGTGAAGGACGCTGTTTTCGTCGTCGTACTCAGCGTGAATCCAGACATCCGACTGGCAGCCGTGAACGTAGTTATCGTCGGTCTTATGCTCATCCGGCAAGAGCGGGATGTCGTCTCCCAGCTCGATGAGGTACTCGTACCGGCCCATCCAGTCGCTAAAGAGGGAGAACTCGTCGACAATCTCCTGCGCGCGGTCGGACACCGTATCAGTCCCTGGCATGGCTGCGTCTGTCAGTCACTTAAAGTAAATTCCGGGTGTGTTGCCAAGAAAAAGTCTGTAGTATGGAGGTATGAAAATATGGGGGTAAGCGAGAACACTTCAACATTCACACCTACACACGGTCCATGCCTACAGACGCCTCATCCCAGCATCGATTTCACGTTCTGAATGCCTTCCACTAGCCGATCGACGTCCTGCCGGGTGTTGTACGCGGCGAACGAGGCACGGATCGTTCCCGGAAGGCCATACCGCTTCACGAGCGGCTGTGTACAGTGGTGGCCCGTTCGCACCGCGATGCCGAGACGGTCGAGGAAGGTGCCGGCGTCGTACGGATGAATGTCGTCAAACACGAACGACAGTACGCTCGTTTTCGCCGCTGCCGTTCCGATGAGACGCAATCCATCGATCGCGCCCACCTTTTCGGTCGCGTACGAGAGCACGTCGTCCTCGTGGGCCTGCACGGCCGTCCAGTCGAGGTCCATCATATATTCGGCCGCCGTGCCGAGGCCGATCACATCTGCTATGTTTGGGGTGCCGGCTTCAAATTTGTGCGGCGGAGCGTCGTAGGTCGTGCCGTCGAAGGAGACCTCATCGATCATGTCGCCCCCGCCGTGATAGGGCGGCATGGCCTCTAGGTGCTCGTGTTTGCCGTACAAAATGCCAATGCCCGTCGGGCCGAACATTTTGTGGCCGGAAAAGACGAAGAAGTCGGCGTCCAGCGCCTGTACGTCAACCGGCAGGTGAGGGGCGGATTGCGCTCCATCCACCACCACCGGCACGTCCACAGCATGCGCCGCATCGATCAACGCCTCGATCGGATTGATTGTCCCCAGCGTGTTCGACACGTGCGTGACGGCGACGAGCGCGGTGTCGTCCGTCAGAAACTCATCCAAGCGGTTCATCTCCAACTCGCCCCGATCATTGACCGGCAGCACCCGAATCTCGGCGCCGACCCGCTCGGCCAGCATCTGCCACGGCACAATGTTGGAATGGTGCTCCATCTCCGTGAGGAGGATCTCGTCATCCTCCGATACCGTCATTTCGCCGAACGTTGAGGCGATGAGATTCAGGCCCTCGGTCGTGCCCCGCGTGAAGATGACCTCCTCTTCGCGCTGGGCATTGATGAACTCGGTCAGCGACTGGCGGGCCGATTCGTACTCATCGGTCGCCTCCTGGCTGAGCCGGTGCACGCCCCGGTGCACGTTGCTGTTCTCGTGCCGGTAGAAATGGTCCAGCCGGTCGATCACCGCCGTCGGCTTCTGCGAGGTCGCCGCATTGTCGAGGTAGACGAGCGGCGTATCCTCGTAGATGTCCTGCTGGAGGGCGGGAAAGTCCGCACGGAAGGCCTCGGCGTCAAAGGCAGGCGCGTCGGTCTGTGGGGACGTCGTTGCGGGCATGGGCTCTTTGGGGTGGATGTATGGAAGAGTGGAGGTACGGAAGTGGGACACGTCAGACGCCCACACTCACACCCCCACACGCCTACACGTACGTCGCAAAGCGGTCGCGGACAAGCTCCGTCACGTACTCACTCAACGGCTCGATGCTAAGTTCACTAATCACCTCTTCCGTAAATGCCTGCAACATCAAGATGCGGGCCCGGCGTTCCGAGAGGCCGCGGGAGCGGAGGTAGAAGACGCCTTCTTCGTCCAGCTGGCCGGTGGTAGCGCCGTGACTGCACTCCACGTCGTCGGCGTAGATTTCGAGCTCGGGCTTCGTGTAAATCTGGGCATCGTTGTTCAGAACGATGGTGTCGTTCTGCTGGTACGCGTCGATCCGCTGCGAGCCGCGCGAGACGAACACCTTTCCGTTGAAGACCGCGGTGGCCTCGTCGTTGAGCACGTGCTTGTACAGCTCGTTGCTGTTGCAGTCGGGCTGCACGTGGTCCATGCGCGTGTGATTGTCCACATGCATCTCGTCCTTGCCGATGCAGAGGCCAAAGAGGTTGGACTCGCAGAAATTGCCGTCGGCTTCCACCGTTGCGTTGTTGCGCACCACTTCGCCCGTGTAGGTCACCGTCTGGGTGGAGTAGACGCTGTCGTCCTTCTGCTGGGCGGCGCGGGTGTGCACCTGCGAGGCGGTAGGCCCTTCGTCCTGCAGGAGGTAGTGGTCCAGGTTGCCCTTCTCGCCGACGAAGGCCTCACCCACCGTATTGGTGAAGGTTTGCGCGTCGGTGAGGGAGTGCTGGGCCTCCACGATCTTTGCGATGGCGCCATCCTCCACTACGAACAGGTGCCGCGGCTGGAGGAAGAGGTCCTGGTCGGTGGCCGTCACGTGGAGGAAGAAGATCGGCTTCTCTACGACGGTGCCCGAGGGCACGTACACGAATGCGCCGTCTTGCACGAATGCCGTGTTGAGGGCCGTCAGCGCCTCATTCTCGTAGTCGGCGTACTGGCCGTAGTGCTCCTCTACGATGTCTGGGTGGTCGTTGCCGGCCTGCGCAAGGCTGCTGACGACGACCCCAGGAGGAAGTTCACCGATGTCGGAGAGCGACTCGTCGACCCGTCCGTTCACGAGGACGACCCGATGGGCATCCATTCCATCGATGAGAAACGGCTCAATCTCAGTCCGGTCGACCGACGTGGTCTCTCCGCCGAGGGGAAGCGTGTAGGGCCGGTCGATGATCTTTGCTATGTTCGTGTACTTCCAGGCCTCCAGGTCGTTGGTTGGAATGCCAAGCTCCGCGAAGTGCTCGATGGCGTCCTCGCGTTGCTGGGCGATGGAGGCGCTGGTCCCATTCAACGTCTGGCCGTGGTTCACCTTGAAGGCGGAGATGAACCGATCCTCCGGGCGAACGTCGGTGTCGAGGGCAGTGGTCATAATGCGACTGGAAAGTTGAGTTCAAGGGAAAGAGAAGGGGCGGAATATCGAGGGCCGTTCCGAGGGCGCACCCGCCCCCGGAACGAGACCGACGCTATGCGGCCGCAGCGGCCGTCTCCTCACGGATCCAGTCGTAGCCCTTCTCCTCAAGCTTCACGGCCAGCTCCTTGTCGCCAGAGCGGGCAATCCGACCGTCGATCATCACGTGCACGCGGTCGGGCGTGATATACTCCAATATGCGCTCGTAGTGGGTGATGACGAGAAAGCCCCTGTCATCGTTGCGGAGCTTGTTGACGCCGTCCGCGACGCTCTTAAGCGCGTCGATGTCGAGTCCCGAGTCCGTTTCGTCGAGGATGGCAAGGCGCGGCTCCAGCATGGCGAGCTGGAAGATCTCGTTGCGCTTCTTCTCGCCGCCAGAGAAGCCCTCGTTCACCGAGCGCTTCGTGAGATCGGCGTCAATGTCGACGAGGGACGCCTTCTCGCGCATGTACTGGAGGAAGTCGGCGGACGACAGCTCGTCCTGCCCTCGGGCCTCACGGACGGAGTTTACGGCCTCTTTCAGGAAGTTTGTCATGCTCACGCCGGGCAACTCCACCGGGTACTGAAAGGCGAGGAAGATGCCTTCTTCGGCCCGCTCTTCCGGTTCCAGTTCCAGCAGGTCCTCGCCGTCATAGAGAATTTCGCCGTCCAGAATCTCGTATTCCTCGCGCCCAGCCAGCACTGCGGCCAGCGTGCTTTTGCCGGAGCCGTTCGGGCCCATGATGGCGTGGAGTTGACCAGTGTCCAGCGTCAGGTTCACGCCATTGAGGATCTTGATGTCCTCGTCTTCGACGCCAACGTGCAGGTTCTTGACTTCTAGGAGTGCCATGTTTCGGATTGTCTTCTGAGTGTGGTGCAGTTTGAAAGTCGTGGTGCCAGGTTCAGCAAGCGAGCCCCTGGCAGGCGGGGTGTGTATGGAAGTGTGTACGTATGGAGGTGTGTAAGTGAGTCGGGGACACGTACACACATACATACCTCCACACTTTCACACATACAGACCCAGAGGCGTTAGCCGACGGACCCTTCCAGTTCGATGGCGAGCAGCTCCTTGGCCTCGACGGCAAACTCCATCGGGAGCTCCTGCAGAATCTCTTTGCAAAAGCCGTTCACGATGAGCTTGAGGGCTTCCTCCTCCCCCAGGCCGCGCTGGTGGCAGTAGAACATCTGGTCTTCGCCCACCTTCGAGGTCGTGGCCTCGTGCTCGATCTGAGCAGAGGGATTGCTGCTCTCGATGTACGGGTAGGTGTGCGCGCCGCAGTCCGGCCCCAGCAACATCGAGTCACACTGCGAGAAGTTGCGGGCGTTCTCGGCGTTTTTGCCCACTTTCACTAGGCCTCTATAGCTGTTGTCCGCGTAGTCGGCCGAGATGCCCTTCGAGATGATTGTGCTTTTCGTGTTCTTTCCGATGTGCTGCATCTTCGTGCCGGTATCAGCCTGCTGGTGTCCCTTCGTAAAGGCTACCGAGTAGAACTCGCCGACGGAGTTGTCGCCCGCGAGAATCACGGACGGATACTTCTGCGTGACGGCCGAGCCGGTCTCCAGCTGCGTCCAGCTGATCTTGGAGTTGTCGCCCTTACAGATCCCCCGCTTCGTGACGAGGTTGTAGACGCCGCCGTTGCCGTCCTCGTCGCCCGGGTACCAGTTCTGGATAGTCGAGTACTTGATCTCCGAGTCCTCGTGGGCCACGAGTTCCACTACCGCCGCGTGCAACTGATTCTCTTTGCGCATCGGCGCGGTGCAGCCCTCCAGGTAGCTCACGTAGGCGCCCGGCTCAGTGACGATGAGCGTGCGCTCAAACTGGCCAGTGCCCTGCTCGTTGATCCGGAAGTAGGTGGAAAGCTCCATCGGGCAGGTCACACCCTCCGGCACGTAGACGAAGGATCCGTCGCTGAACACGGCGGAGTTGAGGGCGGCGTACAGATTGTCGGTGTACGGCACGACGCTGCCCAGATGCTCGCGCACGATCTCCGGATGTTCGCGGGCGGCCTCGCCGAAGGATTTGAAGATCACTCCCTTCTCCTTCAGCTTCTCCTTGAAGGTGGTGGCCACCGAGACGCTATCCATGACTGCGTCGACGGCCACGCCGGTGAGGGCCTTCTGCTCTTCGAGGGGAATGCCCAGACGCTCAAACGTCTCCAGAATTTCGTCCGGCACCTCGTCAAGGCTCTCGTAGTCGGCCTTCCCCTTCGGCGCGGCGAAGTAACGCATGTTTTGGAAATCGGGGCGCTCGTAGTCGAGGTGCGCCCAGTCCGGGTAGTGCCCGCTTTCCAGCAACTGCTCGAAGTAATTGTAGGCCTTCAGGCGCCAGTCGAGCAGCCATTCCGGTTCGTCCTTCTTGTTGGAGATAAAGCGGACGATGTCCTCGTTGAGCCCTTTCGGCGCCTTTTCCGACTCGATGTCGGTGTACCAGCCGTGCTCGTATTCCTCGCTGGCCTTGCCTTTTAGGTATTCGGTTTCGGACGTGCTCATAAATGGTGCCTCGTTCGTTTCGTGTGTGCCGATGCAATGGGTCGAACCGTGCAAGCCTCCACGCCGAGGTGCCCGGGTCGCTGAGGGCAGTTGACGCGGAAAGGGGCGCGGGGGCCCTCGATACGCTGGAGCGGCGCTCTCCCATCGAGACGGCATCCATCTCGGGAGAAGCGGGAGTGTAAACTACTGTTTACGGGTCATTCCGTGTCAACGTGCGATTACAAACCCAAGGGTGCACCCATCGTTCCTCTTGCGAAACTGAAGTTCACGTCTTCATTGCAAGTTGGTGGCTCCTCAGTCGGCCCCTCCGCACTGGGGCATGACAACTGGAGCATATGACCCGATGGCAACTCATATCCGATTGTGTTCCACGTCTAAATGAGGGGCCAAAGTGCACCCTTGATCGGGGCCCAGAAACCTTCGGGCGCGGGGAGAGGTACGGATGCTACGCGTCGCTTATTGCTGTCACTGTCGCGCTTGTCTGCTATGACGATTACGATGACCGACCGAGCGGCCGCCCAGATTCGGGCGGTGGCCGCCGAGGAGAACGTTGACTTGGAGGATACGATGCTTCGCGTGGCGGTGGTGCCGGGGGGCTGTTCGGGGTTGACCTACGACCTGGGCTGGGACACGACGGTCCGGGAGGAGGACAGCGTGGAGCAGCACGAGGGGATCACGGTGCTGCTTGACAAGAAGAGCCGGTTGTACTTGGACGGGTCGGAGTTGGACTTTACCGACGGGCTGGACGGGGATGGATTTCACTTTGCGAACCCGCAGGCCACCCGCGAGTGTGCCTGTGGCGAATCGTTTGCGCTTTAATAAATTTCACGTCTTGGTGTAAACGAGTGTTGACAACTTAAATTAGATTTATAGTAAAGGGCGTGGGACATTTCTAATCTACCATCATGAGGGGGGGCGATTCGAATCCTGGATACGGAATATTGACATTGGGGGAGGACACGACGACTCTGTCGAGGAGTGATCGTTGCTCCGTTCCCTTGCGCTGATACAATCCGCATGTCTCGTGTGTCTTCGCTGCTGAGCTTCTCGAAAGGGTCGTCTCAAGAGATGGACTATAGGCCGTCTGGTGGACTCTTCTGGTTATTTGTTTTCGTTCTGTTGATTGGGAGTCCTACGAGGCGCTGTGCAGGGCAAGGGACAGCGCCCGATCGTCCCAATGTATTGTTCATTTTGGCCGATGACCTGGGCTATATGGACGTTGGGGCGTACAACCCCGACACGTTCTATGAGACGCCGAACCTCGATTCGCTTGCGCAGGCCGGACTGATGTTCACGGACGGTTACGCGGCCAATCCGGTGTGCTCGCCGACCCGTCATAGCATTATGACCGGGCGCCACCCGAGCCGTGACAACCACACGGACTGGTTTTGTGGCGGTCGAACGGAGCGCTACCGGCATGCGCCGTACGACTGTTCGATGGACACGAGTCAGGTGACAATTGGGGCGGCCTTCCAGCGCGGGGGCTACGACACCTACTTTGCTGGGAAGTGGCACCTGGGACCCGAGCCGCGGCACTGGCCCGAAAATCAGGGCTTTGATGTCAACAAGGGCGGATGGCGGGCAGGGTCGCCCTCTGCCCACGGGGGCGGCGGCTACTTTTCGCCATACGGCAATCCGCGGCTGGAGGATGGGCCGGAGGGAGAATATCTCCCGTACCGGCTGGCGGAAGAGACGGAAGCGTTCATCGAACAGGAGCGGGAGAACCCGTTTTTTGCGTTCCTCTCCTTTTACGAGGTGCACAATCCGAAGCAGGCCCCCGACTCGCTCGTCGAGAAGTATCGCCGCAAGCGCGAGCGGATGGGCCTGGACGAAGTCGATGAATTTGAAGGCATTGAGCAGGTGTGGCCGGACGAACAGACGCGCAGGGCGCGGGTCGTGCAGGGGCATCCGGTCTACGCTGCCATGGTCGAGGCGATGGACCGGGCTGTGGGGCGGGTGCTGCAGGGGCTCCGGGAGAATGGCCTCGCGGACGAGACGATCGTGGTGTTCACCTCCGACAACGGCGGGCTCTCGACGTCGGAAGGGCACAACACCTCCAACCGGCCGCTGCGGGGCGGGAAGGGCTGGCTCTACGAGGGCGGCATCCGGGAACCGTACGTCATCCACTGGCCCGGCGTCACGACTGCAGGCCGCAAGTCGGACGTGCCGGTAATGAGCACCGACTTCTACCCGACGTTGCTGGACGCGGCGGGGCTTCCGCTGCGTCCCGATCAGCACATGGATGGTGTGTCACTTGTACCGGTATTGAAGGGACGTCCGACGCTGGACCGAGATGCTCTCTTCTGGCACTATCCCCACTACTCCAATCAGGGCGGCTTTCCGGGCGGGGCCGTCCGGATGGGCGAGTGGAAGCTGATTGAGGATTACGAAGACGGGAAGGTTCGTCTTTTCAACCTGGAGGCCGATCTGGGGGAGCGCAACAACGTGGCCGGGCAGTATCCGGGGCGCGTCGAGCAGATGCGACAGCGCCTCCACGCCTGGTACGAGGAAGTGGGTGCTCACTTCCTTCGGGCCCGGGAACACGGGCCGGAGCCATGGCGACCGTAGAGGGGGCATAGTCGAGAGATTGAGGCTGGTTCGGGGGCGGGAGGCGTGCTGCGAAGCCGCCGTCCGGTGCCATCTCGATCGTGATGGTATTCTGGGCTGCAGCCTCTTGTGTGCGTGTCTGTAGGCCTTCCGCGTAGCAATCGGCGTTGGGTTAGCCCACGTCGTCAGGTTGTACGACCGTCCTTCCTCTAGGAAGAGCGTCCCCTCAAGCGTCCGCGCCTCCTCGTTGCTCATGGCTCCGAGGCACCATTCCTCATCGTGCCGACGTGCCAGGTGGCGGGCACGATCCGGACGAAGTGGCACGAGATGAGATTGGAGACGGGGGCATCAAAGCAGAAATTGAGGAAAAGAGCGCATTTCGAACCGGTTGGAGTAAAATGAAACCGATAGCCGTTCCGCAAATATGCATAGCATCGGTAGAGTTGGGTTTAACTTGACGTCGAACCCGCTGACCTGAAAGACTGGAGGCCTAGGAAAGCCAATCTACTGTTCTCGTGCGCCATTCCATGGTTGTTTGAGTGGGCTACGGGACGATTCTCTGTGGAAATGAGTAGAGGGGCGAATGGCCCGCATGGGACGCGATTTGAATTGTTTTCCTGCTCATAAGACTAGCTGCGCACCCACCTTATGGATCGGCGTCATTTTTTACGGCAAAGCGCTCTTGCGGGCGGAACGCTTCTTGGCACGAGGGAGGTCACCGACGCAGCGTCGTCTCTTTTCCAATTGGAGGAGTCCGAGGGCTTTCGGCTAAACTACGCCCCTCACCTCGGACTTTTCGACGCTCACGCCGGATCCGATCCCGTCGACCAGATTGCGTTCATGGCCGAGCAGGGGTTTTCGGCGTTTGAAGACAACGGACTGCGGGGGCGCTCGACGTCGGAGCAGGCCCGCATTGCCAACGCCTTGCAGGAGCACGACATGCAGATGGGCGTCTTTGTCGCGCATTCGATTAGTTGGGAGCAGCCTGCCCTTGTGACGGGCGATCAGGCGCCCCGTCAGAAGTTTCTCGATGAGATTCGTGAATCTGTAGAGATTGCGCAGCGGGTAGATGCGACCTGGATGACGGTGGTCCCCGGGGCCCGGGACCTTCGCCTCGATGCGGGATACCAGCGAGCGCACCTCGTGGACGTGCTTCGAGAGGCGGCCGCCATTTTGGAGCCACACGATTTGGTGATGGTGCTGGAGCCGCTCAATACCCGCCGAGACCATCCGAACCAGTTTCTTACTCACACCGCGCAGGCCTACGAAATCTGTCGTGCAGTGGAGAGTCCCGCCTGCAAGATTTTGTACGACGTATATCACCAGCAGGTCACGGAGGGCAATCTCATTCCCAATCTCGATGCTGCCTGGGAGGAAATAGCCTATGTGCAGGTGGGCGACAACCCGGGACGAAATGAGCCCACCACGGGTGAGATCAATTTCCGCAATGTGTTCGAGCACCTTCACGAGAAGGGATATGAGGGCATCGTGGGAATGGAGCACGGAGCCTCAATGGAGGGAAAGGAGGGAGAGCGCGCCGTGCTCGACGCATACGCCACGGTGGACTCGTTTGGGCCGGGAGGGGGAAGGTAGGCCCTGTCGTGGAGGGGCGGGAAGACATCATTCACGGCGAAGAAGTCGCTTCGGGATGGGAGCGAATGTAGGCGGTGACCCTAGGGTAGTACTTATCCAGAAAGGCACGGCCGGGGGACGAGCCGAGGACACTGACAGTCGTTGCGAGGCCATCAGCAGTGACGCCTTTTTCCGCTATAATTGTGACCAACAGATGATGCGTCAGGCCAATACCGGTACGGGGGTCCACGACGTGGGAGTAGCGAGTGCCGTCGATGACGACGGACTGATAGGTGCTGCCCGAAGTGGACACGGCTGCGTCAGTGAGGCGCAGGGGCTGCGGCGGGGCATTGGGTCCTGTGCCGGGAAGGTGTACCGTCCAGCCGGTCTGGGAGGGCGGCGGGCGGCCGACGACGAGGTCTCCGCCCGCTTCGATGAGCGCGCGCGAGACGTTCAGGGCCCGGAGGGTATCCAGCGCCTGGTCCAAAATGTATCCCTTGGCAATGCCCCCGAGACTCAGTTGCATGCTGTCGGCTCGGAGCTGCACGGTCTGTCGCTGTTCGTTCAAGTCCATCTTGGACCAGCCCACCCGGCGCTCCGCGCGCTGGAGAGTGGAGGAGTCGGGGAGGGTCCCGGTCGTACGGGCGTTTGCCCAAAGGTCAAAATACGGACGAGCCGTGGCGTCGAAGGCGCCGTTCGACCGGCGGGCAAGTTGCTGGGCGTGTTGGAGGGCGGTAAAGAGAGGCGTACTCACGCGAACCGGGTCCTCAACGGCCCGCTCGCACAGCCGGTTCAGCTCGCTAGTAGCCCGATAACTGCTAAAGATCTTTTCGAGCGTCGTCATCCGGCGGTAGGCCGCCTTTCCGGCGTGCCGGGCCACGCTGTCGTTCGGGGCATAGAGCACGATCCGGACGGCCATGCCCATGCGGGTTTGACGGTACTCAAATCGCTGGAGGGACGACTCCTGGGCCCGCACCGACAGCCCGAGTACGCTCAAGAGCAGGGCCGTGGCCCATGCTCGTATTGCAAGAGCCGACACATCAGACGTTGACACACAGATCGTAGGCACGTATGCGCATGCTCTTGTCGAATTTTCTTCTCGCGCTTCTGGTCGCGCTTGGGGGACCGTTGGGGGGGGACGGCAGGGGGCCAGGTGACACGGAGCGCCAGTCTTTCCCGGCGCTGCGCGAGGATTCGTCGGACACCTACACGGAGTCTATCCCCAATACGCTGGTCGAATTCGATATGGTGCGGGTGCCCGGCGGTTCCGTTACGGTGGACGGCAAAGAACAAACGGTAGAGACATTCTGGATGGCCGCGATGGAGGTCCGCTGGGAGGCGTTTGATACCTATCGCCTAGATGAGGACATGGAGGATCTCGAGGATGCGGAAGCGGATGCGATTTCGCTGCCGAGCAAGCCCTACGGCTTCGGCAACGAAATTCCGGGCTTCGGACAGGAGAAATATCCAGCCCTTGCCGTCACCCGCAACGCGGCCCAGCAGTATGCCCGCTGGCTGTCGGCAAAAACAGGGCACACGTACCGTCTTCCCACGCCTGCAGAGTGGAAGCACGCCTGCCGTCTCGGATACGGAACCCCGCAGAACTGGAGCTCCGACCGGATTGGGGAGCACGCGTGGTACAAGGGCAACGCGGACGATGAGGCACATCCCGCTGCAGCCCTGCCCCCAAACGAACTGGGCATTTATGACCAGCTCGGAAACGCGGCCGAGCACGTCGTTCCCCCCGAGGCAGGCGAAGACGATCCCTCCGAGGTCTGGGGCGGGTCGTACTTGAGTTCCGCAGGCGATGTCCACTGCTCGGCCCGACAGCAGAAAACGCCGGCCTGGCAGGAGTCCGATCCCCAACTGCCGAAAAGCCAGTGGTGGCTTTCCGACGCCCCCTTCGTCGGCTTTCGGGTCGTCCGGGGGGCGGGCAGCTAACGAGCGCAACGATTCACTGACAATCCTACCTCAAGTCCATTACCATTATGTCGACTGAACACGAACAGCACAATACCGACCCTCTTGGGGGGATTACCCGCCGCGATTTTGTGAAGCGAGGTACCGTTGCTACGGCTGGGGTTTCGGCGCTGATGGCGTCGGGCAACTTTGCGTACGCGGGCGGGACCGACACCATTCGTCTCGGATTGGTCGGCTGCGGGGGACGGGGCACTGGTGCGGCGAACGACTGCTATCGTTCCTCCGACGGGATTGAACTCGTCGCGATGGGAGACCTCTTCCAGGATCGGATGGAAGAGTCGAAGGAGCAGCTGAAGAAGCGCCTCGGCGACAGCTTCAAGGTCACCTCGGACCGCACCTTTCTCGGATTTGATGCCTACGAGAAGGTGTTGCAGACGGACCTAGACCTAGTGATTTTTGCGACCCCGCCAGCGTTCCGCCCTCAACATCTCCGAGCGGCGATTGAGTCTGGAACGAATGTCTTTATGGAGAAGCCTGTGGCGGTGGACCCGGCGGGCATTCGGTCGGTGATGGAGTCCGCCGAGATGGCTGAGGACAAAGGGCTTGCGATTGTTGCGGGCACCCAGCGCCGTCACGATCCGGCGTATCGGGCCGCCATGAAGCGCATTCACGATGGGGCGATAGGGGAAGTCAAAACCGCCCAGGTGTACTGGAATCAGGGCGGGTTGTGGCATCACGAGCGCGAGCCCGGCATGAGCGACATGGAGTGGCAGGTGCGCAACTGGCTTTACTTTACCTGGCTCTCCGGCGACCACATCGTGGAGCAGCACGTCCACAACATCGACGTGGCAAACTGGGCCCTACAGGCGCACCCGGTAAAGGCACTGGGCGTTGGGGGGCGACAGGTGCGGACCGACCCGTCATACGGGCATATCTTTGATCACTTCGGAATCGAGTTTCAGTACGAAAGCGGCGCACGGGTGTACAGCATGTGTCGTCAGCAAGAAGGCACGCCGTCCCGCGTGGGGGAGCATATCATTGGCACGAAAGGCACCTCCGACGGGCATTCGACGATCGACGGAGCAACAAACTGGACGTACGAAGGCGAGGACGTGAATCCGTACGTGCAGGAGCATGCCGATCTGGTGGCGAGCATCCGCGAGGGCGAGCCTTTGAATGAAGGGCAGCGGGTAGCGGAGAGCGTGCTGACGGCCATCATGGGGCGGGAAGCGGCCTATACCGGCCAGGAAATCACCTGGGAGGAGGTTTTGAATGCCGACCTTGATCTTGGACCGGACAGTCACGAATTCGGTTCGCTTCCAATTCCCGACGTGCCGGCACCGGGGCAAACGACGCTCAATCGTGGAGCGAAGACGAACGCTTCCTCGGCGGACGCCTAATCTCGTGACGGTTGTAATGGTGGGGCGGCCCAGGCCATTCGGGCCGGCAATCATGACCCTTTCGATGCAGACAGTATCCGATGTCACAGTCTTTCGAGCAACGCCGGGGTCAGAAGTCGGTCGACGAGTGGGCTTCGGACGTTTCTCTAATCCTGGACGGAAATACGAACGAAGGCATCCGGGCTTCGGCGCCGGGACGGGTGGAGTTTATTGGCAACCACACGGACTATAACGGCGGCTGGGTGTTGGGCGCCACCATCGACCGACGGGTCGAGGTAGTCCTGCAGCGTCGATCGGACCGGCAGATTCGCCTGCAAAGCGAGGCGGCGGTCCCGCCGGTGGAGGTCCCGCTCGGATCGGTGGAACGTCAGTCCGGGGAGTGGGCCTGGGCGAACTACATCCTTGGCATGGTTGAGGTGCTTCAGGGGGAAGGGATGACGATAGAGAGCGGATTCGATCTGCGGGTGGGAAGCACATTGCCGGTGGGGGCAGGCCTCAGTTCCAGTGCGGCGCTGGAGTTGGCCAGTGGGGCAGCCTTGAGTGAAGCATACGGAGGTGAGTTTCTCCGGAGGGATCTGGTGCGGATGGCTCAGCGGGCGGAAAATGAATTTGTGGGGGTGCCGTGCGGACTGTTGGATCAGGCCGTGGTGGCACTTGGCGGGGCCGACCGCCTGGTGCGGCTTGATGCCCGGTCGGAGGCGACCGCCGCGGTGCCGTTTCCGCCGGAGACGGGGATCTGGATTTTTCGGACGCACCAGGCTCACGCTCTTTCCGAGTCTGGGTATCAGGAGCGGCACGACGAGGCTCGTGCCGTGCGAGAGCGGCTGCGGGAGCTCTTAGGGAACGAAGAAGCCGAGTATCTGGTGGATGTCTCTCCGTCCCAGTTAGAAGAGGTGAAACGGGAGCTTTCGAAGACGCTGTACCGCCGGGCTCGGCACGTGGTAACGGAGCATCGGCGGACCCAGCGGGTGGTGCAATTGCTGAAAGCGGGCCGACGAGCGGCAGCAGGACGACTCTTGTTTGCCTCGCACGAGAGCTCGCGGGTCAATTACGAAAACAGCACAGAGGCGCTGGATTTTGTGGTTGACCGATTGGCTGAGCAGGAGGGAGTGCTCGGGGCACGACTCACGGGCGCAGGGTTTGGGGGGGCGGCAATGGCGTGGACGCGCGCTGGGTACGGCGAAGAACAGGCGCACGAGGTGGCTGGGGCCTATGCCGATCGGTTCGGGATGGAGCTGGAAACACTGGCCTGCCGTCCGGCGCCCGGTCTCTACGTATGGACGTGACGTTCCGGGGCAGGGGGGACGCCATTTCGCGCCCCGTTTGGCGGCCGAATGGCGTCTCATCCCCTTGGCCGGTGGGGCCAGACGGCTCGTCGTCCCTCTCCAATGGGGCTGAGGGATCCCTAGAGCAGGGGGGTTACGATGCCGTCCCAGAGAGGTCCTGCTCCACACGCTCGGCATGCTGGCGTCGGAGCAGGGCCACGGCGTCCCGGTACCGATCGCGGTCGACGGAGTGCACCTCGATTCCCTCTCCGATCGCGTTTAATAGCATGATGGTGAGCTCGCCTCCGAGGTGCTCTCGGAAGCTATCGAGCCCTTGAAAGAGAGAGTCGGGATGGTCGGGGGCGTCGAGGTGCGCGTCCAGTTCAGGGACATACAGATCAAACCCAAGGGCCGCGGTCAGATCCAAGATCCGATCCAGCGCCTCCGAGGAAAGGTGGCCGGTGAGGTGAGAGTACGCGCAATCGAGGGCAATGCCGATGGCGACGGCCTCCCCGTGCCGAAGGGTGTAGTCCGTGAGCTCTTCCAGCTTGTGGGCAGCCCAGTGGCCGAAGTCGAGGGGGCGAGAGCTGCCCTTCTCAAACGGATCGCCGGAGGTGGCAATGTGGTCGAGGTGGAGTTCGGCACAGCGGTATACGACATGAGTCATGGCCTCCAGATCACGGGTCGGCGGGGCGAGGGCAGAGGCGTGATTGCAGAGGTAGTCAAAGAAATCCGCGTCTTTGAGGAGACCCACCTTGATTGCTTCCGAGATGCCCGCGCGCCAGTCGCGATCGTCAAGCGTGCGGAGAAACGAAAGGTCATTGAGGACCGCGTCGGGCGGCTCGAAGGTACCAAGGAAGTTCTTTGTATCAAAGGCGTTGATGCCGTTCTTGACCCCGACCCCTGAGTCGTTCTGGGAGAGCACCGTCGTGGGCACACGGATCAGACGAATCCCCCGATGTGCCGTCCCCGCCGCGTACCCGGCAAGGTCCAGTACGGCGCCGCCGCCCACGGCGAGCACGTACGCGTGACGGTCCAGTCGGCTCTCATAAATCACCTGATGGATGTGGTTCACCAGGTCGGGGTCGTTTTTGGCAGCTTCCCCTCCGGGTACGACGATTGGCGAAGCAGCAAGCGTCAGCGTATCGTCGTGGGCCTTCGCATAGGTCTCAATTTGGTCCGGAAGGTCCTCGTGGTGAGCAAGAAGGCCTTTATCAAGGACTGCCACCATCTTTTTCGGCATCGGCTCCTCCGGATCAGCGACGGCATCAGTCAGCAGTTCATTTTCCGGCTGAAAAAGGCCCGTCGTGAAGTGGACGTCGTACGAGAACTCGACCGAAAAGTCTTGATGGATCGACTGCATGCGGTGGGAGGATACGACTGATCGAGAGCAATTCTTGTATCGTTGGGGGCGGTCTATGTTACGTCGAAGAGCCGAGACAGGCCAAACGACACGGGAAGCAGGGCAAGGACGAGCACGCCGTACAGCCAGCCGCCAAATCCAGCCGCGAGGGCTGCGTTCAGAGGGATTAGGGCTACCACACCGGCTTCCACGGCGTTTTGAATGAGTTCCGGTGCTGGGGTATGGGCGGCACGCACGAATGGGGGGAGGACCTGTACACCTAGGAGGAGAAGAAAGGGAGCGGTGTGCAGAAGAGAGACGCCGGGACGGCTCCCGAGTGCGAGAAGGCCAGCGAGGACGAGACCGATGAGTGTGACGGCCAGCCATCCGGTTCGTCGACTGCCCCCATGTACCTCTCCCTGACTGATGCTTGTGATGGCGCCTACGAATGCGAGGGGAAAGAGGAGAAGAGGGAGGTTGGGCAAAAGAAGAGAGGGAACAGCGCTCACTCCAAGCAGCAGATTTCCACCGCGGCATAGGCCCATCGTCACCGGACCAAGGACTGTATGATGCTTTGCGTAGGCATCGTAGAGCACGGCGCCGGCTGCTACGAGTATAGCAACGATCGCGCTTGTTATGCTGAGGCCCGCCGCGGCTCCAATGCCACCTGCAAGAAAGAGGCCGCCAAATAAAGCAGCACCGGAACGGGAGGCGCTTCCACTGGGAATGGGGCGCTCCGGCCGCTCGTCGGCGTCGAGTGGGGCGTCGAAGACATCATTGAAGACCACGCCGCCGCCGTACAGTCCGACCGTGGCTACGAGAAGCGCTGTGATACCGAGGGGGCCAACGGGAGACGTTCCGCCGCTCAAAGACAATGAGGCTCCCGCAACTGCAAGCCCCGCCAATACGTCGGCAAGAGCCGTGATAATATTTGGCGGGCGGAGTAGTTGCAGGTAGGCCCACACGCGGCGGGAAGCGAAGAAAGCACGATCGCTGGTCATGGGGGCGAAGGGGCGTGGCACGAAGGGCGACTGGTTATTCGGATGTGGAGGCCGGCATCTGGGTCATGCCCGGCCCCTCGAAGCGGAACCAGTCGAGTCGAAGAAGCGGAACCTCCTCGCGGCCCCGGAAGACCAAGTAGAGGGGGGCGGGCCCTTTGGGAGCAGAGAAGGACACGGAGAGCTGTTGCCAGTCGGAGGCTGCTTTGCCGAGAGAGCTATAGTCTCGTTCGGTGGTGGCAGAATCGGCGGCGGAGGAATGGGGCGAGGCCTGTGGGACGGCAGTCTCCGCCAGGATGAGTCCATTTGGGCCGCCACGCCGGACTTCAATGCGTCCCCCGGCCATTGGGGCGACCCGGAGCGTCAGACCGGTAATATTGCGGAGGTTGACCGTGGGGTAGGCAATGTAGTGATCGGTCTCGGCCGTGATGAGGGTCCGGCTCGTGTCCTCTTCTTCGTTCTGGAGGGTTTCTTTTTGGATTCCCTTGGTGATGGGAGCGAACTCAGCCTCGTTGCGCTGAGGATGAAGGGGAATATGGGCCTGTCCGGTTAAGGAATCGGTGCCAGTGGCCCCTCCATCCGTATATTGCGCATCCAGGGCAGCGAAGAGTCGCTCTTTGGGTTCGTAGTGGTCGGTTCGCGAAACCGTAAAGGTGCCGCTCGCCCCTGATTGATCGTCAAGAGGCCACTCGTGGGAGTCTCGGCCGAGAAGGGACCGTACCCTGATGCGATCATCCGCGATCGATTGATCCTCAGGATCGGTGATTGTCAGACGGTAGGGAATGGGAGTATCGAACGGCACAATGCCACCAGGAAGGGGCCACTCAAAGGAGACGGACGGAGCGGTATTGCCCACGACGATAGAGACGGTGTCGGTGGCCGAGTGGCCGCTGGAATCGGTGACTGTGAGGCGAGCGGAGTAGCGGCCGGGTCGGTTGTACGGGTACTGCACGATCGGGCCCCGCCGTTCCGTCGTGCCGTCGTCGTTCAGGTCCCAGCTGTACCGAAACGCGGAGGCACCGTCGGGTCCGTGTGTCGTGTCGGCTCGGAACGTAACGGTGCGGGCGGGGCCGGTAGGGGACGAGGCACGTGCGTCAGCGACGGGCGGACGTTTCGGCGAGCCGTAATAGTCGAGGCGTACGATTTCGGAGTTGGGGCCACCGCCGAAGTTGTTTCCCCATTGCAGCACGTACAGTCGTCCTTTTGGACCCAGCTCCACGTCCATCGGCCGAATGAACTGCTTGTCGGGGAATAGCGGGTTGATCGCCGCCGGGTGCCCCGTAGAGTCGAACGTCACCTCTTTAATCCAATTCCGTCCCCACTCATAAATGATGAGGCTCTCATCAAAGTAAGCGGGGAGTCCGCGCGGCCCCGGGGCATCGGGGGAACGATGGACCACGGGGCCAACCATGGCTGATCGGGATCCGACGCCCATCTCGGGAAATTCTTCGGAGGGGCCGTAGGGATACCAGATCATTGGTGGCTGAGCGGGGGGCAACTCGCGGAGTCCGGTATTATTTGGCGAGTCGTTGATTGGGGCTTGGGGGTCAAAGGGCGCCCCGGCAGAGTCCGTGGAAAAGTCGTAGTCGTGATAGGCTTTATTATCCCCGATGAAGTACGGCCAGCCGTAATTTCCGGCGCTCCGGGCCTGATTGAATTCATCGTGGCCGGCAGGGCCGCGTGCGGAGTCGGAGGAAGCGGCATCCGGCCCGATGTCGCCCCAGTACAGCCAGCCAGTCTCTGAGTCCACGGTAATCCGGTACGGATTTCGGTGGCCCATCGTGTAAATCTCGGGTCGACCGCGCGAGGAGTCGGCAAAGAGATTCCCGTCGGGAATGCTATAGTGGCCGTCCGGCTGCGGATGGATCCGGAGAATCTTGCCCCGAAGATCCTGCGTGTTGGCCGACGTGCGCTGGGCGTCCCAGTATTTTCGCCCCTCTCGTTCGTCGATGGGGGCATAGCCGCTGGAGGCAAACGGATTCGTGTCGTCGCCCGTACTCAGGTAGAGGTGGTCATCGTTTGGCCCAAACGCAATAGATCCCCCAGTGTGACAGCACTCCTTGCGCTGGGTCGGTACGCGGAGGATTTCGGTTTCCCGTTCCACAAGCACGCGATTGCCCTGCACGGGAAAGCGAGACAGCTGGTTGCGCGGAGGGCCTTCGATTGGGGAGTAGTAAAGGTAGAGCTGTTGGGTTTCGGCGAAGTCGGGCGCGAGCGCCAGTCCAAGCAGGCCATCCTCTTCGACGGTAGAGACTGGAAGATACCCGGCCAGAGAGCGGGTGTCCGTTTTGGGATCCCAGACCCGAATGATCCCTCGGCGTTCAATGTAAAACACTCTTCCGTCCGGGGCCACGTCCAGATCCATCGGGTCCGTGGTCGTACTGTCGAGTACCACCTTCTCGTAGCTGCTGTTTACAGTCGCCGCCGCGTCGCCCGGCGCAACGCCCGCTGCCCATTCGAGGCCACCGAGAAGGTGCGTTCGAAACGACGGGGAGGAGAACTGTTCGGCTGTGTGCCCGGCGCCGGTGTAAAATGATCGTCCGCCGTCGTGCGTCTGTACCCAGGCGACCGGGTGATCGGTGCCCATGGTGCCCCCGTCGTACGACTGCTCGTCGAGTGTGGCGAGCACGTGGACCTTGCCGCGCGGATTGGGGCGGTAGTTGTACCAGACATCCGATTGGGGCCAAACGACCGGCAGTGCGCGGGTGGCCGGATGGACAGGATCCGAGACGTGCACAGTTGCGGGCTGGAGGGACGAATGGCCGCGTGCACGAGTGCCTACGAGCTGCCCGTACCAGTCCCACTCCGGCTCAGTGGTCGCCGCGGCATGAATGCCGATAAACCCGTGACCGTTTTGAATGTAGCTCCGGAAGGCACGCCGCTGAGCGGCCGTGAACACGTCGCCGGAGGTGTTTACGAAGGCGACGGCCTCGTACTCAGCGAGCCGGGTCGGGGTGAAGGGGGACGCCGTGGAGGTTGTGTCCACGTGAAAGGAGTGTGCCGCCGCGAGCTCTTGAAAGGCCTGCACACCAGCGGGGATGGAGGCATGCCGGGTACTATCGGTCTTCGTGAAGACCAGGACAGAGAAGCGGGCCTCCGATTCCGCGGGCTGGGCTTTCGCGGAACCGGAGACGCCCGTGAGTCCCGTTAGCAGGAAAAGCGAGAGTGCCCAGAGGAGGCGTCGTGGAGGCATGGAGCGGCGGCAAATGGAAGGAAGGCAATCCCGGGACAGGAACGGGGGGCGACGGTGAATCTAGTCGATAATCAGATTTTCCTCGCGTCGTTCGTCGGGATCCCGAACCACCGGGTCGCGTCCTCCACGAAGGACCGAGTTGCCGCTATAGAGTTGCCGCTGATCGATGGCGGGCGGGTCTAGCCAGTCTTCTTCGTCAATCTGACCGCTCTGGCTGTAGGCGGTAAGGGCATTCTCGTAGCACACCTTCCGCACGTCCTCCTCCGGAATGCCGCGCTGGAGCATCAGCTTGGCTGTTTTGGGCACGCCCAGCGGATCGCTGACGCCCCAGTCCGCCGCGCTGTCCACGAAGATGCGCTCCGAGCCGTAGTGCTGGACGATATCCACCATCCGCTCGTTGCTCATCTTCGTCTCTGGGTAAATCGTGAAGGCGCACCAGTAGCCGCGGTCCAGCACCTCCTCGACCGTTTCCTCGTTGTTGTGGTCGATGATGACGCGGGAGGGGTCCATCCCGTGCTCTTCGCAAAGGTCCATGCTTCGACTCGTGCCCTCCTTCTTGTTGCGGTGGGGCGTGTGCACCAGCACCAGCATGTCGAGCTCCTTGGCCAGCTCCACCTGCTCGTGAAAAAAGCGGTCCTCGGCGTCGGTCATGTCGTCGTAGCCAATTTCGCCGATGGCCACCACCCCTTCCTTGCAGGCGTAGAGCGGGAGCAGGTCCATCACGTCCTCGGCGAGGCCCACGTTATTGGCCTCCTTCGAGTTGAGGCCGATCGTGCAGTAGTGGCGAATGCCGAACTGTCCAGCCCGAAATCGCTCCCAGCCCACCAGCATGCTGAAGTAGTGCTCGAACGCGCCAATGTCGGTGCGGGGCTGGCCGAGCCAGAAGGCCGGTTCGATGACCGCCACCACACCCGCGTCCCGCATGGCCTCGTAGTCGTCGGTGGTGCGAGACACCATGTGGACGTGGGGGTCCAGAAACATCATCGGATTGTCGGAGGAGGCTGAGGATGTAGCGTCGCTCATGGCTGTATCGTTGACTGAAAAAGTCGAGGCAGAGGAGGAAGACGTGGCTCTTTAGGGACGGCCGACCGCAGACCGCCGCACTGTAATCGGAAACGCTAGGCCACCGGTTCGAGCCGGTTTTCTTGGAAATGCTCCCACGTCAGCGATCCCGACTCGGCCTGCTGTTTGAGTTCAGGTGCTTCGCTTTCCAGGAGTGTATCGGCACGGCTAGCCGGGCTTGCGGAGAGGGCCAGGGCCGCAGCCTCTCGCTCGGCGGCGGTCCCGTCCCGCAGCACGCGCTCCAGGTCGTCCAACGCGCTGGCCTGGGCAAACGGCCCCACGAGGCGCCAGAGCTCGGGGGGCACGGACCGGTCGGCGGCCCAGCGTTCGTGAGCGTAGTCCACCAGCATGCGGGCGAGCGTGGGATTGGCGCGCTCGTCGAGCTGCTGGATCGGGTAAAGGGGACTTCCCTCGAAGACCAGCTTCAGCACCATCTGATTCCAGGCCCCTTCGTCAAAGTGCTCTGCCGGGTAGGGGTTGCGATGAGCCACGGCTTCGAGTACCGAGGTCATGTTGCTGCGCACCCCTTCGGCGGCGCGATCGCTGTGAGCCTCCGGGTAGGGGAGGAGGGGAAGGGCCTGGTAGAGCGCCACCGACTCGCCCACGTCGGCATGCGCAAAGACACGGTCGAGCACGTGGAGGTATTCGTCTTTGTCCTCATGGGGGAGGCTCAGCACAATCAGCGTGCGCCCGGCTTGGTCGGCACTCCAGCCGGCGGGGTGCCAGCCGGCGCGAGCCTCATCCGCTGCGTCGAGGTCTTCGCCCGAAAGCTCCAGGTCGTCTTTGTCGATGTACCGGGTCACGGCGCTGAACGACGTGTAGAAGGTCCGTCGTGGAGCACCGGTTGCGATTTGTTCTCGTTGCTCGTGTAGCCAGTCGAGTCCGTCGTCGTCGGCCACGCGGCCAAGCCATTCGGACAGAAGCTCCTTCACGCGTGATCGGTCCATGGAGAAAGCGGTTAGGTACGAGGGAAAGCGGTTTCAAGGGCAGGACGATTTTCAACGGAGCGATGGGGGGCAGGTGCCCCCACTGTCCCCGCCTACTGGTCCCTTGACGCACTCTTTATCTGCTCCATCGATTGTTCGGTCAGGTGAGACAGAATCACATCGTGAACGTCGGTCGCCTGGAGGGCGTCGGTCGATAGACCGGACGACTGGTTGCTGATGAGGAGCGGCCCTTCGTCGGTGGAGTCGGGCAGGCGGCCGTGTGAGCCCTTCACTAGTTTGCCATTTGTGGGAATCACGTCCATCACGTAGCGGAAGCCGAGCTTTTTCTGAAGCAGGCGCGCCGAAGCACGCAACTGCGGGGCCGTGAGGTCGGGGTCCAAGAACAGCTCAGCGGGGTCATAGCCGGGCTTGCGGTGGATCTCGACGGTCGGGGCAAAGTCGGGCGCCATATCATCGTCCAGCCAGTAGTAGTAGCTGAACCAGGCATCCCGCTCCGAAATGGCAATCAGTTCACCGGAGTGGGGATGGTCGAGATCGTAGTCGGCCTTCGTGTTGTTGTCAAGCACCTGGTCCACCCCATCCGTCGCGGCCACGAGAGAACGAACGTCGTCAATGTCGTCCTCGTCCCGCACGTAGATGTGCGCCACTTGATGGTCGGCCACGGCGAATGCGTCGGAGGCCCCGGGCACCAGCAGCTCGCCGCCCATCTCTTCACGGACGGTGATGTAGCCCTCACGCCGCAACATGCGGTTGAGCGCCACGGGGCGGTCGGCCTCGCGGATGCCGTACTCCGAGAGGAGGATTACCTGCGCGCCCCGGTCCTCGTAGAAGGTGACGAGGTCCTTGCAGACCTCGTCGATCTCCCGCAGGTCTTGGGCCAGATCCGGATCGTGCGGGCCGATGCGCTGAAGGTTGTAATCGAGGTGAGGGAGGTAGAGGAGCGTGAGCGTGGGATCGAACCGACGCTCCGTCATCTTGGCCGAGGCAGCCACCCATTGGCTGGATTCGATGGAGGAGGTGGGGCCCCAGAAGTTGAAGAGGGGAAATTGCCCGAGCTCGTCCTGCAGCTCGAAGCGGAAGTCGGACGGCGTGGTGTAAAGGTCCGGAATTTTGCGCCCGTCCGCCGCGTACATCGGTCGCTCGATGACGACGTGGTCGGCGCCGGAGTAGGCGGCATAGCGCCAGTAGAGGTTCGCGACCGTAAAGTCCGGATCCATCTGCCGGGCGGTCTCCCAGAGGTAAGGTCGCTGGATGAGCCGGCCCGAGCGCAACCAGAAGCGGATTTCGGCGGTGTCGCGGAAGTACCAGCCGTTGCCCACGATGCCGTGCTCGCTAGGGGGGGTACCCGTGAGAAAGGTGGACTGCACGGAGCACGTAACGGCGGGCAGCGACGGCTCGACGGTGGCTTGTTGTCCACGCTCGGCCCACTCCGAGAGGAAGGGCGTGTGCTCTCCCAGTAGCTCGGGCGTGAGGCCAACGACATTCATCACGACGGTTTTTTCCATAACGCTCCGATCATTCCAGGTTCGACAAAATCCATTGGTACTCCCGCAGGAGAGACGTGGGGAGGTCTTCTTTCAGGGGCGTGGGCAGTACGTCCCAGGTGTAGGTTTCAATTTCGAGGTGGGAACAGATCGATGCATCCGACACCAGCTCCAGAGTGCGGGCAATGTCCCCTCGCGTCGAATGCAGGCCCTCGTACGCGTCGGTGTAAATGGGCACGTGATAGTGGATGCGCCATTCGTCAGCGTCAGTGTCGGCAAGGTGGGGAAGAGCCTCCGGCAGGTCTCGGTACCGATTGAGGGAACCGTTGCTCCGTCGTTCTACGACTTGGTGCAGATAGGTGTCCTCTGCAAAGGGACGGAGTCGGTTGGCGAGAGAGGATCGGTCGTCGGGGAGGCGTGCCCGAAGGGCTGCACTCAACTGCACTTTCCCGACGGGAATGTCGGCTGTGGAGAGCTGCTGAAAGACAGATTCAGGCGTCTCGTATTCGACGGCGAAGTGACAGGTGTCGTAGCAGAGCTGCACGTGGCGCCGGAGGAGCGATTCGGCCTCGCTCTGTGACACGTGTAGCTGATCGGCCAGATGGGCACCGCCCACAGGCCAGAGCCAGTCCTGAAAGAAGGCAACCGACTCCGCCGTATTCTCAATCAGACAGTCGGGTTCTGGCTCCAGGTCGACATGGAGGTGGGTGTCCGTTTCCGCCTCGATCTCAGCGAGCGTTTCCACGATCTCTGACAGATGATGACTGCCGAGCCGAAAGGCAGTCTCCCGCGCCTCCGCGTCCAGCCACGGCTTGTAGGAGAGGGGGGACGTGGAGATGCTGCCCTGCATTCCCTTGGGCACGAGACGGGCGAGGATGCGGGCCAGTCGACGTGTGTACTCGACCCGCTGGTCCGATCGCCAGTCCGGGGCGTAAACGTTGTCTTTCACTCGTTCCCCGTGAAAGCTCCCGTACGGAAAGCCATTCAGCGTAAAGACGTACAGCCCGTTCGATTGCAGCCACTCGTGGAACCGGGAAAGCCGATCGCCTTGGAGGAGCGTTGTGGCGGCCTGGTTGGAGAGGCGAAGACCGACCCCGAACGGGTCGTTGGGCGACACGTGACGCTTCAGGTCCGGAAGGTATCGCTTGAGTGCCGATGCGACTTCCGACCACTGCTCGCCCGGGTGAATGTTGGTGCAGTACGTAAGGTGGAGGTCGTCGTTCGGGCCGATACGCACGGGGGAGGAGAGGCAGTGTGCGAAGCTGGTTAGGACGTAGGCTCAGGCGACGCCGACGCGGGCGAAGAGGGCACACGCGTTCGCCACGTCAAAATTCCGGTCCACAGGGCTGTGATCAAAAACCCAAACATCTCTCGGGTTTCCTCCATGAGGCCCATCATTTCCTGTCCGGACGCGTCAAAGAACGGCACCGATCCGAACACGATGCGGACGGCTAGAAAGAGGCCGCTAAGTAGACAGCCGACCGCAACGAACCCAGACAGGGCCGTCGGCAGCCGACCGGCCAGGTAGACCACACAGCAGAGGGCGCCCGCTCCGTAAATCCCCATCCAGAGCCAGGGGTCGGGATCGTTGTATTGTACGATTGCGGCCGTCGCGAAGAGCACGAGCATCACGCCGTTTCCAATGTGGAAGAGTGTGCGTCCCATGAGGCTGGAGGAGCTCTTGAGGATCGAGAATCACGTTCTGATCTCACGCATCCAGACGGGGGAGGTTCGGCACGAAAGCGAAAGGGACCGAAACGGGCGGGCTGGATCTCCTCACATTGTGATTACGACCTTTCCGCACCCCCGGCGGGCTTCCACGTACTGAATGGCGTCGGGGACGTCGCCTAGGGAGAACCGGCGATCGATGAGCGGGGCAAGTTTCCCGTCGTCGATCAGATCCGACAAAGTGTGCAGGTCCTCTTGATTGGGCGACGACAACAGGACCTCGATGGTATTCTCTCTGGGTATCGACACGACCGGAGCCAAGAACATTACCTGAAAGAGTCGTGCGGGCGAGCCCCCGACCAGAACGTACGTGCCTCCCGGCCGGAGGATGTCCAGATACGCCCGTGGCGACCGATAGGCTGCGGCATCGAGGATGAGGTCGTACGCCGTATCCAATTGGGTGACGTCCTCCTGCTCGTAGTCAATGACCCGATCCGGCTTCAGCGATTGCACTGCATCCATCTTTTCTGGACTACACACGGCCGTAACGGTCGCTCCGAATGCCTTTGCGATCTGCACTGCGAACGTGCCGACGCCTCCGGACGCGCCATTGATAAGTACGTGTTGTCCCGCTTCGATATGACCACAGTCGCGGAGTCCCTGCAGGGCAGCGAGACCGGCGACCGGCACAGCGGCTGCGTCCTTGAGGGACAGGCTCTCCGGTTTGGGAATCAGGACCGCTTCGGGCACGCAGGCGTACTCGGCAAATCCGCCGAACCCAGAGGTCGAAAGGTCTCCGATGACGGCGTCACCCAAATCAAACTGAGAAGCCTTTGGGCCGAGTGCTTCAACCGTGCCGGCCACGTCGCTGCCAATCGTAGCCGTGGGGCGGAACAGGCCGCCGGCCATAAATCGCACGAGGAATGGGCGCCCGCGCATCAAGTGCCAATCCCCTGCGTTCACGGAGGCGGCCTGCACCTTTACCAGGACCTCCTCGTCGTCCGGTGCTGGCACGGGGCGTTCGTCGAGATGGAGGGCCTCAGGTCCCCCGTATTCGTGCTGAACGATTGTTTTCATTCTGCGTGTGGACGTGCGAGCGTCGGACGACGAGGGGGCAGTGTTCGGCATGGACGGCCGCTTTGGGGGGCTGCAAAGACGGGAAGGGCAGCTGGAAAACTACGCATTTCGGGACGGATGTTGTCCCGGGCCCATAAGAGTAGGTCTCGCCCTCATTCATCTCGAGCACGTCAACACTATGACAACCCTCGAATCGCGTCCGCCCTTTCCCGGCTTTCGAGAAGAGGCCTTTCAGTTTCTTTGCGATCTCGCTGAACACAATGACCGCGAGTGGTTTAAGGCGCGCAAAGAGACGTACGAGGAGGAGGTCAAAATGCTGCTGGAACTGCTCTTGGCCGACGGGGCACGGCGTCTAGAAACCGAAGGGCTTCCGCTCACGGCCCATCCAACCACGTCCCGATTCCGGATCCACCGGCACCTCCGCTTTACAGACGACAAGACGCCGTACAAGACCAACGTTGGCGGTATTTTCGACCGGTCCGGTGAGAAGGACGAGAATGGCGTCGTCTACGTACACGTAGAGCCGGACAATTGCTTTCTGGCCGCTGGATTCTACAAGCCGAGTGTCTCGTATCTCCGCCCGGTGCGGCGGCGGATGGCGGCAAATCCTTCTACGTTCTACGACCTACTCGGGGAGATGGAGGAGAGAGGTCTTCCGGTCGACAGCAGGGGCGACACCTTGACGGGGATGCCGCAAGGGTTCAGCGGCTACCGAGACGAAGAGATTGCATCCTATCTGAAGTGGAAGCACTACCTCGTCCGTCGCGGATTCGCGGACGGCGCCCTCCAGACCCCGCAGTTTGTGGAGGAAATCGTTCGGATGACCCGCGAGGCTCTTCCACTCCTGGAATTCGTGTGGGCGGCACACGAGACCTAGTCAAGGGGCTTCAGCTCCATCCGGTTATACGCACGCCGAGGACTGGGAAGAAGCGGTCGTTGCTTGAAGCCCCTCAGCTTCGTACCGGATGGAGCAAGCAAGGGCCGTGGGACGAAACGAAATAGGGGTTACGACGTGGGCAGGTCCGGCTTTGTGACGCCCGTTGCATCGGTCCCCTCGTCGGAGGGGGGCTCGTCCGCATCCGTCGGGGCTCCATCGCCAGAGGGATCGGACACGGAGACCGACGCTTCATCGTCGGCTGCGGCGTCGTCCTCTTCGTCCCAGTTGTCAATGGCGTCCAGGATACGATCCACAATTTCATCTTCGGGCACCGTGTCCACGACCTCGCCGTGCTTGAAGAAGTGGGCGCGGCCCCGACCTAGCGAGATGCCGAGGTCGGCCCCGCTGGCCTCGCCCGGTCCATTCACGGCACAGCCCATGAGGGCCACGTTCAGATCCTTGTCGAAGCTGCGTTCAGCGACGGCCTCCTCCACCTCTTCGACAATGGAAAAGAGATCTCCCACGAGTCGGCCACAGGTTGGACACGCGATGATATTCACGCCCGGGCGGCCGATGCCGAGGGACTTCAGGATGCGATGTCCCACCTTGACCTCCTCCACGGGATCGGCGGCCAAGGAAACCCGAATGGTGTCCCCGATGCCGTCGGCCAGGAGGGACCCGATGCCGATCGAGCTTTTCACAGTGCCGGTATCGAGAGTGCCGCTTTCCGTCACACCCAGGTGCAACGGATAGTTCGTTTCTTCGGCCACCTTGCGGTAGGCCTGAATCATGTACATCGGGTCGGAGTGCTTCACCGAGATCACGATGTCCTCAAAGTCATTTTTGTGGCAGACCTCCACGTGGCGCATCGCACTCTCGAAGAGGGCCTGCGGCTTCGGGTAGCCGTGCTTCTCAAGAATATCTTCCTCCAGCGAGCCGGAATTGACGCCAATCCGAATGGGAATGCCTGCGTCCTTTGCAGCCTGAAGCACCTCGCGTTCCCACTCTGGTTTGCCGATATTCCCAGGATTGATCCGCACCTTGTGGATGCCGGCCTCAATGGCTTTTAGAGCGTACTGATAGTTAAAATGAATGTCGGCCACGACGGGGACCGTCGCCCCCTGCACAATGTCGGCCAGTGCATCGGCGTCCTCCGGGCGGGGCACAGCCACACGCACAATGTCGGCTCCCGCTTCCGCGAGCCGATTGATCTCGTCGAGGGTCGCGTCCACCTCGTGTGTCTTGGTCGTCGTCATCGACTGCACAGAGACGGGGGCATCGCCCCCAATCTGCACATCGCCAACCTGAACGGGACGGGTCTCGCGGCGTGGGCGGTCCATGAAGCGGAAAGAGTTAGTGGGGGAGAAGGGTGATCGGCAGTGCTACGAAAACGCAGGGCAAAGGCTCCGGGCTCCGGGACAAGGGGAGTGCAACGTCGTCGTCACGACTCCGGCTTTTCAATCATGATTTACATCGTCTGCGGCAAGCCATTACGGACCATCGAAGCAGGGCGTCGACGAGAATCCGGAGCCTGACGCTCCCACCTCGACAGTGCTAGGACTGACTTGCTTCGTACAATGTCCGTTTTTCGTCGTCGCTCAATGCGTCGTATCCCTGTTCACTAATCTTATCGAGGATGCGATCGACCTCCTTTGAGCGGTTGTTTGAGCGCGAGGGAGGAGCGCCGTCCGACGACGATGCGGGGCGCTGACGAGACGGAGAACGACCGCCACTTAAGCCGAAGAGCCCTTTGAATCGCTCTAGCAGGCTCGGTTGGGTTGACGAGCGCCGCCGGCGCTTTCCTCCAAAAAGTGGAGCCAGCCAGGCGGGAACGCCAATCTCGTCCCGCACCACCTTTGCGTACAGAAAGCCTGTGAGCGCACCGCCCCAGTGGGCGGCGACCGCTGTGCCGCTGCTCGACAACATCAGGAGCGCATCAATGATGAGGAAACCGATGACGACGTACAGCAGGCGCACGACGCCGAAAAAAAGCAGTCCAATCTGCTTGTAGGGATACAGAATGGCGACGGCCATGAGAACGCCGAGGACGGAAGCGGAAGCGCCCACCACGGGCACAACGCCCGTTCCCGTAATCGTGGGGAAGAGGGGCTGCAAGAGCAGGCACATGATGCCGCCGCCAATACCGGTCATGAGGTACACCGTCCAGAATTGCTCCCGGCCGTGCATGCGCTCGAATTCCTTCCCGATCCAGTACAGCCATAACATGTTGAAGCCCACATGTAAGAGCCCCGGGAGTCCGCCGCTCGTGTGCATGAAGTTGTAGGTCACGAGCTGCCACGGTTCAAACAGAATGTCCGGGAAGACTGGATGGAGCGCAAGGTGCTCCATGACGAACCGGAACCCCGACGGCCACAGATGCAGAAATTGGGCAAGGACGTACACCACCACATTAATCGTGATGATGGTCCGGAGCGCCTGTGGCTGGCGATAATACCAAGTGCGAAACTGATTCACGACCGTGCGTGTGGCTGGTGAGCCCCCGAATCGGAAAAGGATGAATCGATCCCGGAGAGTACCGACCCGTGCGGATGCGTTCAATGACGGTCCCGAGTCAGTGGAGGACCATGCCCTGGCACGGGCGGCGAGGGACCTCTCTATGGAATCGAGGGGTCCCTCAGGGGATCGGAAATACAGTTGGTTCTACTGCGAAGTAGGTGGAAGGTTTGCAGTGCTCGTGTTGGGCGTTATGCCGCATCCGCTTGCCGGATCTACTGCGTCAATGGGCCCCTGGACTCTTGAACACTCTCTTCGAATTCTTCTGCAGACTTCAGGAAGGAGCTGCGGCGGTGCAATACGCAATCCCCTCTCGTATCATCGGCGCCGTCAAGGAGGGCACTAGAAGCACCGTTGGAGTCCAACGGCGCTACGGACGCCTGCTTCCTGCCGGAACAGAGCATCCGGAGTTTGTGGGGGTCGGGAAAGGGAGGGAGGGGACCCATCCACTTGTCCAGCCGTCTATCCCTGGAGCATGCGGAGTTCGGAGGACGCGTTCGGACAGGATCGCAGCGCGAACCAGTCAATGACGGAAGCCCGACGAGACGGGCGTCACCACCGCATGACCTTCTCCGGTTGTACAGGCAATTTTCCGCGCCAGTATTGGATGAGGAGGAATCCGAACACCATTCCACCCAGGTGGGCAAAGTTCGCCACGCCCGCCGACGTCCCTGTGACTGCCGAGTACAGCTCCAGCGCACCGAACCCGATGACCAGCCACTTGGCCCGAATGGGGAACAAGAACCAAAGGTAGATGGGCTGATTCGGAAACATCATGCCGAAAGCAAGCAGAATGCCGTAGACGCCTCCCGAAGCTCCGACCGTGGGAACAGACGCCTGCACGAGGCCCTGCGTAGTGTTCAGCGTCGTGCCGCTCGGCACGAACAGGAGGTGAGTAAACGCGGCGCCCAAGACGCAGGCAAAATAGAACACCCCAAAGCGCTGCGATCCCCACCGGTTTTCAATCTGTACCCCAAACATCCAAAGGGCGAACATATTGAAAAACAGATGGCCGAGACTGCCGTGCAGAAAGCTGTAGCTTACCAGCTGCCAGGGCCAGAAGCCGGGCGTTTGTCCGAGCCGTTCGGAGATCAGCAGCGCGCCCTGTTCGGGGGCGCCCGGCGGGTACAGCGCCAGGGTGTTCAGCACGTGGGCCAGGAGGGACGACTCCGCAAGGGTCTCGGCGGCCACGAACTGAGCCAGGAAAAAGAGGCCATTGAGGATGAGGAGATTTTTGATAACCGGCGGCATCACGGAAAAGCGGGTCGGGGGCCGGTAGGAGGTTTGACGGCGGGGCATGTGGGGAGGCCTGGGGTGAAAAGACCGGTCCACGAGGACCGACACGAAGGTCAGTGCAATACATCGTCTACGGGCCGGAGGACGGATGCGTTCAGGGGCAAACGTGGTTCGACTGCAAAGTCTCCATGTGCTCTTTTTCCGACCGCCCCAAAATCCGAATTTCAACAGCTAGCAGCCGACGCTTGTGGTTCTTTTCTTCTCTGATATGCACTTCGGGCGCGGGGAGCGTGCCGACGAGCGGGCAAAAGAGGCAGCGCTTCTCGATTGCCTCAAGGCTCATGCAGATGCGGTCGAGCATCTCTACCTGGTTGGAGACGTTTTTGACGGCTACATCGAGTATGATCATTTGGTACCGAAGGGGTTCGTTCGGTTTCAGGCCTTCCTTGCGCAGTGGACCGACCGCGGGATTCCCGTGACCTATCTATTGGGAAATCACGATCCCTGGCATCGAGACTACTTCCCGCAGGAGCTCGGCGTTCGCCTGGTGTCCGAGGACTGCACCGTCGTCCACGACGACTGTCGTCTGCACCTCACCCACGGGGACGCACAGGCGTCCACACATTCCCTGTTTTCGTGGGTGCGTCCACTCATGCGTAGTGCGAGGGCCATGCGTCTGTATCGGTCGGTCCTTCCGGCCGATCTGGGGCTCGGGTTGGCCCACCGGGTCAGCCATCTTCTTCACGAAGAGGCCCCGGACCCGTCGGTAATTGAAGGCCTTCGGGCGTATGCGCGCGACTACCTTCGACAGGAGGGCGAGGACATTGTTGTCATGGGGCATAGCCACGTGCCTGCTTTTCACCAGTGGAGTGAAGGTGTGTATGTAAATACCGGAAACTGGTACGAAGAGCGGACCTTCGCTCGTTTAGAGAACGGAAGGATGGTCCTCTCGCGGTGGAACGGCACGCGGACCATCGACATTGAAGCCGCGGAGGTATAACTACTCTCCTTCGTGTCGGGGGTGTCCCTGAGTGAGTGGAGGCTACCGATGCATTTTCCTCTGATTTCTGATTGCTTGCTGGTCCATGTCTGAATGGTCGTACTCCGAAGAAGAACTGGACGAATACTTTAGTGACCCGTCTGTTCGAAAAGATGCCCTCTCAGAGGGGGAGTCTCCCGAGGATGGAGAGGGGGGCGTGACCTCGGAGCGTCCCACGAGTGGGATTCGCGGGTTTTTTCACCGACGGATCGACAATCCGAAAAAGGCCCAGGCCGCGGTGGCCCTATCGGTCATTGCCGGCCTCTTGTTCGTGGGGACGCTGGCGATGGGGATGTACATCTGGACGCTGACCGACGAGGTGCCGTCGACGGAACGGCTGGAGAACCCTTCCATGCAGCTTGCCACGATTGCCTACACGGCCGATGGCCAGGAGCTGGCCCGGTACGCAACCCAAAACCGTTCGTGGGCGCCCTACGACAGCATTTCGCAGCACGCCATTCATGCCCTCATTGCCACTGAGGATCATCGTTTTCATCAGCACTGGGGCGTAGATCCGAAGGCGATTGTCGCCGCCACCATCGACATTCTTACCGGCGGCTTCCGTGGGGCTTCGACCATTACCCAGCAACTGGCCCGCAATCTCTACAATGAAAAGGTCGGGCGGGCCGTTACGATCAAGCGCAAGCTTAAGGAAATGGTGACCGCTGTGGAGCTGGAGCGGCGCTACACGAAGCGAGAGATTGTGGAGATGTACCTCAACACGGTGAGTTTCGGGTACAACTCCTTCGGCATTGAGGCGGCGGCCCGAACCTACTACGGCGTCCCGGCCAAAGAGCTCAATGAATTGCAGGCGGCGACCCTCATTGGGTTGCTTCGGGCGACGTCGTACTACAACCCGCTTCGCAATCCCCAGAATGCGAAGCGGCGTCGCAACGTGGTGCTCCAGCTCATGGTGCGGCAGGGCTACCTCGACCAATCGTTCTATACTGAGCACAAAGACGATCCGATCACGGCCGAGTATAACTCCGCGGAGCTGTACGCGAGTTTTGCCCCCTACTTTGCGGAGCACGTCCGAAATCTCCTCACGACCTGGGCCAACGACCCAACCCATCCGTTGCACGGCCACGACGTGTATGGGGACGGGCTGCGAGTCTACACGACGCTCGACTCGGAGCTCCAGAAAATGGCCCACAAGGCGGTCTCGACGCAAATGGAAGGTCTCCAAAAGGTGGTGGGATACGAGTGGAGTCGGTCGGACGCGTCGGGGGCCTACAGCAATTCCCTTGCGGACTACCGGGAGCTGACGCCCGGGGAGGACTACGAGCCGTTCGAATATTTCTGGGAACAGAATCCGGAGGTGCTGAATGACGCCATTCGAGAAACGGCCCGGTTCGACACGCTTCAGGCCCGAGGGATGAGTGACCTGGAGGCACTGAACCAGCTCCGGGAGGACACGGCCTTCGCCGATTCGCTCAAGAACATCAAGCACCAGCTCGGGGCGGGGCTCGTCTCCCTCGATCCGCGGAACAGCCACGTAAAGGTCTGGATCGGCGGGCGCAACTTCCAGATGGACAAGTACGACAAAGTCGGCATTGCCCGGCGGCAGACGGGGTCCACCTTCAAGCCGTTCACCTACACGGCAGCCATCGACAACGGGTATTCCCCGTACGACAAGCTCAAGGATTCGACGTTCACCTGGGAGGATGCCGGAGCGGACACGACGTGGAATCCGAAGAACTACAACGGCGAGTCCAGCGGGCAAATGCTGACGCTGAGCCAGGGCATCGCCAACTCCAAGAATACGATTACGGCTCGGTTGGCTCTCGATATCAACCCGCGTACCGTCGTCCAGTACGCCCGCCAGATGGGCATCCGGAAAAGCGAGTTGCAGGCGGTGCCGTCCATTGCACTTGGCACCAGCAACGTGACGCTTCTGGAGATGGCGACCGCGTACTCGACCCTTGCAAACGGCGGTCTGTACAACGAGCCGGTGTCCATTACGCGGGTGGAGGACCGGTACGGCAACGTGCTCTGGGAGGCGACCCCGAGCCCGAGCGAGGCCATCTCCGAGCGGACGGCCTACACGGTCGTCGACATGATGCGCGGGGTCATCGATTATGGCACTGGCATCCGGATCCGCACGCAGTTTGATCTCGGCGATTACGATCTCGCCGGCAAGACGGGCACGACGCAGCGCTCGGCCGACACCTGGTTTATGCTCATGCATCCGGAGCTGGTGAGCGGTGCCTGGGTCGGGTTCGACGATCAGCGGCTCACCTTTCGGACCAGTTGGTGGGGGCAGGGCGCGCACAGCGCACTCTTCCTCGTGGGGGACTACTACCAGCAGGTCGCAAATGCGGATTCTCTGTCGCTCCTCACGAAGGAAGCAACCTTCCCGATGGTCGAAAACTACGGCGCTCCCGAGGACACGTCGGAGACAGAGAACGGTGGGGGCCTCGGCTGGTGACGGCAAGTGCGATGTGCAAGTGGCGAATTGCGAATGAAGGGCATTCGTTCGGCTTCTAATCCCTAATTCGACATTCGAAACTCGCCATTCGACACTGTGAAGCTGCTGCACACTGCTGACATTCACCTCGGGGCAAAGACGTACGGCCGGCGCGACCCGGAGACGGGGCTGAACACACGCCTGCTCGACGTGCGCCGGTCCTTCGAGGGGTTGGTGCAGCGAGCACTCGACGCGGACGTGGATGCATTTCTCTTTAGCGGGGATGCGTACCACACGGCGGATCCGACTCCCACACAACAGAAAATTTTTGCGGAGTGCCTGCAGCCCCTGGCCGATGCGGACGTGCCGCTCGTGCTCATCATCGGAAATCACGATCATCCGGTCACGTACGGCCGGGCCTCGTCCCTCGACATCTTTGAGTACGTGGACGGGGATGTCTACTGCTATAGAAAGCCTACCGCGTCCGTCCAGGTTATCGACACGAAAAGCGGTCCCCTTCAACTGATTCCGCTGCCGTGGCCGATCCGGAGTCAGATTCTGACGAAGGACGAATACCGATCCATGGGGCCGGAGGAACTGCGGCAGTTTATCGAAGAGACGTACGTGAACTACGTCCATCGTCGGGCCGAAGAGGTCCAGAATGAGGAAATGGGGCAGTGGGCGGATGGTACAGAGCATCAGTTGTCGCCGAACGTGCCGACGGTGCTCGCGGGCCACGTGACCGTGCAGGGGGCGGAGCTCTCCGGCTCAGAGCGAACGACGCTCATTTCCAGTGAGCCGAAGTTTACGGTTGGCCAACTGGCGGTGGCCCCTATTCACTACGTCGCCCTGGGCCACATCCACCGCGCACAGAATCGCAATCCAGAGGGACAGCCCCCCGTCGTCTACGCTGGGAGCATTGAGCGGGTGACGTTCACGGAGCGGGACGAGAAGAAGGGGTTCTATCTCGTGGACGTGGAGCCGGAGCGAGACCCGGCTACGTACGTGACGTTTGAGGAGACCCCGGCGCGGGCCTTCGTCGCCCTTCACGTTGATGCCCGGGATGCCGAGGAGCCCACCGAGCGCATTTTGGAGACCATTGAACAGGCCGACGTGGCCGATGCCGTCGTGCGGGTGCGTTACCATGTGGAGGAGGCTCAACTCTCCCTCGTGGATCAGGATCGATTGCGAGCGGCGTTGGACGAGGCCGACACCATTGCGGCCATCGAGCGTACAGTGGACCCCGCTGAGCGCAAGCGTCGAACGGTGGTGACGCGCGAGTCGGACCTGGAGGAGGCCGTACGTCAGTATGTGGGCCAGCATGACGATCTCGAAGGCATGGAGGAGGACCTCGTGAACGCTGCCTTGGAGCTGGAGGCGGAACTGGAGGCAGAGGGCAAGACTGCACAATCCTCTTAAGAGATGGCCTTTCAGCGGAGGAGGAGATTCACGGCCTGAGCGGACCCATATCGTATGCCGGACCCATGACAACGGATGTCATTCCCCTTGGTATCGCCTCGGCCCTGCCGACGCGGACGCGGCATCTCTCCGCTATGGCCGTGGAGCGGAAGGGGCGCCTTTTGCTTTTTGATTGTGGGGAGGGCACGCAGTACCGGCTTCTCCACGCCGGTCTCAGCCGGGCACGCATCGACGCTATTTTTGTAACGCATCTCCACGGCGATCATTGTTACGGGCTGCCAGGGCTTTTGTCGTCGATGGCGCTACAGCAGCGCACCGATCCGGTGACGCTGGTTGCTCCACCGGACACGCAGGAAATGCTTCAGGCCATTCCGGGGGCTGCCCCCTCGGACCTTCCCTTCTCGGTCGAGATCCGAGAGGTGGACGACGACGGTACGGACGCATGCGTCTACGAGACGTCGGAGGTGACGGTGACGGCGCGTCCGCTGGAGCATCGCCGCTTTGCGGTGGGGTTTCGGCTGGAGGAGCGGACCCGGCCCGGTCGTTTTCATCCGGAAACGGCACGGGCCTTGGGGGTGCCGGAAGGGCCGGCGTTTGCGGCACTGCAGGACGGAAATGCTGTAACTACCGAGAGTGGAGACATTGTGCGGCCCGAGCAGGTAATGGGCCCGCCGCGGCCCGGGATTGTGGTGGCGTACGTTACTGACACGCGTCCCTGTGACGGGGGGCGGGCGCTGGCCGAAAATGCGGACCTGCTCTACCACGACGCTACGTTTGCCGATGAGCACCACGCCCGGGCCGTGGAAACCGGTCATAGTACTGCTCGTGAAGCGGCAGAGGTCGCGCACGAGGCAGGGGCAAAGCGACTTCTGCTCGGCCACATCAGTGCACGGTACGATGATCCCGCGCCGCTGGAGAGGGAGGCCCGGACGAGATTCGCTGCGTCGAACGTAGCGGAGGAGTTACGGCGGTACTCGCTCGACCCGCGGGAGAAAGAAGAAACACAATCGTGAAACGCCCGACAAACAGCAGCGTGTGCGCAGCGGCGGCACGCAACATTGACTGCGGCGGGCGGTTTGGCATCCGATCATTGTCTGAACACGGACCCGGACAATCTTTTGGCTGGCGACACTGACGAACGCATTGAGGAAGAGGAGGGCGAACGGGGCATCCACTCGTTCGACGGACAACTGCTCCGTCGCATCGCGCACTACTTGAAGCCGTATCTCGGCTGGGTGGTGCTGGCGCTCCTCATTACGCTGGTGGGCTCTTTTCTCGGCCCACTGCGGCCGTGGCTTGTCCAGCGCGGCATCGACAACTATATCGTCGTTGGGGACCTAGAGGGATTGCAGCGCATCATTCTGTATCTGGCCCTGGCCTTGCTGGGCGAGGGCTTGCTGTCGTTTGCGGAAAACTATCTCACGCAGTACATCGGGCAGCGGGCGATCTACGACCTGCGCACGACCGTCTTTCGCCACGTCCAGGACCAGCCGCTTCAATTCTTCGACCGTACACCCATCGGGCGTCTCATCACGCGCACGACGAGCGATGTGGAGGCGCTGAGCGACGTGCTGTCGTCCGGCCTCATCGTGGCGCTGGGTGACCTCTTCAAGCTCTTCTTCATCGCCTATTTCATGTTTACCCTCAACTGGGAGTTGGCGATTGTCACGCTCCTGGTGATGCCGCTCATGGTGTGGGTGACGTTCTGGTTTCGCAACAACGTCCGCGAGCAGTACCGCGAGACGCGCAAGCAGGTCTCTCGTCTCAACTCCTTTATCCAGGAGCACGTGACGGGGATGCACATTGTCCAGCTCTTCAACCGGGAAGAGGAGGAAATGGACCGGTTTGAGGGCATCAACGACGAGCATCGCGCTGCCCACCTGCAGACCATCTTCTACTACGCCATCTTCTGGCCGTCGGTCGAATTCATCGCGAATGTGGCGCTGGCGTCGGTGCTTTGGTTTGGGGGACTGCGGGCCATGGCTGGCTCGGCGCTCACGCTCGGCGTGCTGGTGGCCTTCATTCAGTACGCCCGGCAGTTCTTCGAGCCCATTCGGGACCTTTCCAACCAGTATGACACGCTCCAGCGGGCCATGGCCGGGGCCGAACGGATCTTCGGCGTTCTCGACGAAGATCACCGTCTGCCGGAGCCAGAGGAGCCAGTGAAGCTGGATCGGGTGGAGGGCAAGATCGAGTTTCGGAACGTCTGGTTTGCCTACGAGGACGACAACGAGGGGAACCCCGACTGGGTGCTGAAAGACGTGTCGTTCACGGTGGAACCGGGAGAGACGGCGGCGCTCGTGGGCGCCACCGGCGCCGGGAAGTCGACGGTGATGAACCTGCTGCTTCGCTTCTACGAAGCCCAACGCGGCGAAATTCTCGTTGATGGTGTCAATATTCAGAATCTGCGCCTGCGAGACCTTCGCACACACATCGGCCTCGTACTGCAGGATGTGTTCCTCTTCTCCGGCTCTGTGGAGCGCAATCTTACGCTGGACGACCCGTCGATCGACGAGTCCTCGATGAAGCGCGCCGCCGAGATCGTTCAGGCCGACCAGTTTATTGAGCGGCTGCCGGATGGGTACCAGCAAGACGTGAAGGAGCGTGGCTCCTCGCTCTCCCACGGCCAGCGGCAGCTCCTCGCGTTCGTGCGGGCGCTCCTGTACGACCCCGACGTGATGGTGCTCGACGAGGCCACCTCCAGCGTTGATACAGAGACGGAGACCCTCATTCAGCAGGCCCTCGACCGGCTCACGGAGGGACGCACCACGCTCGCCATTGCGCACCGCCTCTCTACGATCCAGGATGCGGACAAGATTCTTGTGATGCACAAGGGCGAGCTCCGCGAGCGCGGGACTCATCAGGAGCTGCTGTCGCTTAACGGACTTTACCGAAAGCTGTATGACCTCCAGTATGCCGACCAGGCTTTTGCTGGTTCGGCGTCAGGCGATGGGGAGCCGCCCGAGGGGCACGTTCGGGCGTAGGGGAGATGAGGGGGCGTTGCTAACTACTTCTTCTTTTGGGGCGGAGCAGAGACGCAGACGCGTTTGAGGATTGCGTCGGTGAGGTCGGCTGGAGGGTGCGGGGGCGTTTGGGAGCGAAGGTAGGCTCGAATCGATCGGGCGTGCTTGACCTCATCCTGCCAAGTGGGGTCGGCGTGCAGGGCAGCCTCGAATCGGGCCTGATCGTTCGGGGAGAGAGCTCCATCCACGTACGCTTCAATGTGGGCATCCATCCAGTCGTCGGAGGGACGGTCGTTATGCAGGGACATAGTCGAGACGGTTGGAGAGTTGGGTGCGGAGTTTCTTGCGCCCCCGGTGGAGGTAGACCTTTACGGTGTTCAACGGCATGTCGAGCGCGTCGGCGATCTCCTGGTATTTGAGCTCCTGAATTTCGCGAAGGACGACCACGCTGCGGTACGGCTCATCAATTTGGTCCAGGGCCGCGTTCAGGTGGTCCTCGAAGTCGGAGACCTCGGTGCAGGTATCGGGCAGTGGACGCTCACTCTCGGCACGGGAAAGGCCCTCCGTGTCGACGGTCATCGTCTTTTGCCGCGTTTGCCGTCGTCGCAGCTGGTCGATGCAGGCATTTCGGGTGACCCGCATCAGCCAGGGCAGTGCTCGGTCGTAGTCTACGTCCTCCCGGTGCTCCCAAAGCTTGATGAATACATCCTGCGTGACGTCTTGGGCCGTCACCTCATCCCGGAGTAGGGAGCAGGCGAAGCCGTAGACCTGATTTTTATGGTCGTGGACCTGTTGTTCGAACTGTTCGAAAGCGGTCATGGGCAGTCGGGAGGCGCAGGGATGGCCGGGGCAAGCACCGCCGGGGAGTCCATCACGTATGGCCTCATGGTATGGTTACAGGGCGACGAACGAGGAGACTCCTGGGTCCCGGTGTGCGCATGCTTCGGCCTGAGCACACAGGGACTGGACAGTCGGAGTAGACAGGGGCATTGGACGATCGGTTGCAACCCTGTAGAAGCCGACCGTTTGTCGCTACGCAGGACGGGAGGGAGAGATGCCGGGCAATCGACGAGTCGTGCCCTTTGTACGACGAATGGGCCGACGTCGCAGAGCAATTGCGCCCGTCGACCGACAACTGCTTAGATTGGGAGAAAACAGGGAGACGTCTTTACCACCGCCGACCACGGGCTCCAGTTGGTTTACGAACGCCTACAGCCGGAGAGAACGGTTCCACATCACCGAAATGAAGTCGTGCTCTGCGCCTCGGGGGAATCAGGAGTCTCCATTCTTGTCGTCGCCTTCGACCAATGGGACGAACCGGAAGTTGTGGTATTCCTCCCGCTCGTAGTCGTGCGGGCCGCTGCCGGTGCGGCTGATGCGGGTCATGGTTTGTCCATCTCGTCCCCCAACAGGAATGACGAGCCGTCCGCCCCTCGTGCCGTCGGGCGCCGACGGCTGCCGGAGTTGCGTGAGGAGGGCGTCGGGAATGTTGGGAGCAGCCGCTGTCACCACGATCCCGTCATACGGGGCAAAGGCCGGCCAGCCCCTCGTCCCGTCGCCGTGACGAGTCCGGATTGAGTAGCCGAGATCATCGAGCAGCGTCTTCGTGCGAGTTAGCAACGGTTTGTGGCGCTCAATGGAGAAGACCCGTGCCTCCATTTCGCAGAGCACCGCTGCCTGGTAGCCGCTTCCAGTGCCCACCTCCAGGATGCGGTCGTGCGGTTCTACCTCCAGAAGCGAGGTCTGGTAGGCCACCGTGAATGGCTGCGAGATTGTCTGGTCCAGCCCGATGGGCAGGGCCTCGTCGGCGTAGGCACGATTGCGAAAGGCCGGCTCGACGAACTTGTGGCGTGGCACGGCCCCGATGGCCTGCAGCACACGCTCATCCTGGATGCCCCGATCGCGGAGCGTTTGCACGAGACGCTCGCGGCGCCGTCGGTACGTGCTATTGTCGTGGGAAGAGGCGTCGGTCATGAGAAGGAGGAGGTCCGACAATCGAAGTGCGAGAAATCGGTCAGGCGGTGGTGGGTTCTACAGTCGAGTCGGCCGTGGCCGACTGGTTCGTCAGAGCATTCGTGAGGTATGTACGAAGTTCGTCGGGGGTAATGTTGGAAATCAGCGCGCCGTCGCGCGACACGCTGATGTTGCCCGTCTCTTCCGACACCACCACCACAAAGGCGTCCGTTTGCTCTGTGAGCCCCACAGCGGCCCGGTGCCGAAGACCCAGTTGTGGGCTCAGCTTCATGCTCGTGGAAACCGGGAGGATGCAGCGCGCAGCCTCGATTCGTCGATCATTGACAATCACGGCGCCGTCGTGCAGCGGATTCTGGCCGTGGAAGAGAGTGATGAGCAGGTCGTGCGAGACTTCGGCCTGCAGCATCTTCCCGGTTTCGATATAGCTGCGGAGTCCGGTGCTGCGCTGAAAGGCAATGAGGGCCCCAATTTGGCGCTCAGCCATCTGCTCGACAGCCGTCACCGTCTCATTCACAATTTGACTCTGATCCGTTGTGTTGACGAACCGGCGCACGATCGGATTTTTGCCCAGCAACAGCAGCAGCCGCCGAATTTCGGGTTGGAAGATGATGATGACCGCCAACACAAAGACCTGGTTGAAGTAGCTGAAGATGGTGCTCAGCATCGTCATGTTCGCGAGCTCTACCACCACCTGCACCAGGAACAGCGCGCCGAGGCCCACGGCAATTTGCACGGCGATCGTGCCCCGCATCAGCCGGTAGAGCTGAAAGAGCAGGTATGCCACGAGGGCAATTTCGATGATGTCGCGCACCCCAAAACTGATGATCTCAAAGAGGGTCACGGAGGCAAAAGGCCGTGTGAAAAAAGCCAATGAAGGCAGAACGGAACGCGATCGGATCGGTCAGGCGTGGAGCGTCGAATTAAGGACCGTAAGCATTTCCGTGGTGGCGGCCACGTCATGGGTGCGCACAATAGAGGCGCCGCGGATTACGCCGACGGCCGTGGCTCCGAGCGAGCCGAAGAGTCGATCCTCGACCGGGGCAGGGTTGTCAGGCGACCCGAGCGTAGCCCCGATGGTGCTCTTGCGCGACACGCCCATCAGCAGGGGGCGGTCCAGCGTCAGCAGCTCGTCAATTTCGTTGATGAGGCGCCGGTTCTCAGCGTGGGACTTCCCGAAGCCAAAGCCGGGATCGATCACAATCGAGTCCACGCCCGCCGCTTCTGCGGCCTCGATGGACTGGGCGAGGGCATCGCGCACCTCCGCAGTGACGTCGGCGTACTCGCGAGGGGCGGTCAGATCGCCAGGGGCCCCTTTCGAATGCATGAGGATGAGAGGAGCATCGGCGGCGGCCGCCACCTCGGCCATCGCCGGGTCGTGGCGCAGGCCCGTGACGTCGTTCAAAATGTGGGCCCCGGCATCGAGGGCTGCCCGCGCCACCTCGGGTTTGTAGGTGTCGATTGAGAGCAGGGCATCCGGAAATTCGTCGGTGAGGGCCTCCACGACCGGCAGTACGCGGTCCATTTCGTCTTCGGGCGGAACCGGCTCCGCCCCGGGGCGAGTCGATTCGCCGCCCACGTCGATGATCGACGCGCCCTCGCTCAGCATCTCTGCCGCTCGCGATACCGCGTCCTCCACGGCCAGAAACTCTCCTCCGTCCGAGAAGGAGTCGGGCGTAACGTTCAAGATGCCCATCACCTGCACGCCCGGTCCATCCTCGCGGCCCGGACGACAGTCGAGGGAGCGGCCGCGACAATTGAGCATGAACCGGTCGGCTGGAAACGCGTTGGGAGCAAATGGGGCAGTTGAGTGGGCCGGAATAGGCATGTAGAGCGGCGGGGTCTTGAAGGAAGGTAGACCGTGAAGGGAGGCAGGAATTCCGGAAAAGGGCCAGCGTCTACCGTGAAACGCGTACGTCGTCCGTCGAGGCGTGATGCAGGACAGTCAAGAGGTCTGTGGAAAAGCCTGGAATGGGGAGGGGACGGGTTTTGTTAAGGGGCTGCCGTGCGTCTCCCTCGTGTGCTTTTTGAATTGGACACGGGCTCTCGGACGGTCGCGAACATTTGCAAGTACGAAGTATACACAGAGCGGTAGTAAGACGAGATCCATTGTCTCGTTTTTGCGGAATTTTTTGCCCGTCTGGGGGGCGGAGCCACCGGAGCATTCGTTAAGAGCCTGCGTTTGGAGGGTCAGATCCCGTTTTTTCGATTGACACCCTGTGCGCCATCAATGGACGAGATGATTCGCTCCGCGCTGCAATACCTCGATCCTGTTCATCGGATCGAAGCGTTCAAAGAGCACCCCGTATCGACGCAGCGCACGCTTCTCCGTAATCTGCTCTCACAGGCCGCCGATACGGAGTGGGGACGCCGCTTCGGCTTTGCCGAGATCGCGAATGCCTCGAACGTGGTGGCCGCCTATCAGGAGCGCGTGCCCCTGCACACCTACGACGACATTGAAGACGATGTCCTTCGGGTGCGCGAGGGAGCGTCGGATGTGATGTGGCCCGGGACTATCACCAATTTTGCGGTGTCCAGCGGCACGGTGTCCGATGGAAAGATCATTCCCATTAGTCAGCAGACGATCGACTACAACCGTGACTTTAGCGTTGGAACGGGGCTCCATTATCTCAAACAGACGCTCGACGGGCGCTTTTTCCTGGGGAGTCACCTCACACTGCCGGGGCGCGTAGAAGAGGATCCCAACTATCCGGGGACCTTGGCCGGAGAAATTAGCGGCATTCTTGCCGAAAATGCGCCGAACTTCTTCAGCAATTTGTATCAGGCAGTTCCGAACGAAGTCTCCTTCATCTCGAACTGGGAGGAGAAGCTGCGCGCGATTGCTGAGCGCACGGTCGACCAGGACATCCGGCTTCTCGTCATGGTGCCATCCTGGGCCATCGTGCTCTTTGATCAGCTCATTGAGCTCTACAACGAGCGCAACGCCGATACGGTGACCACCGTGGGCGAAATCTGGCCCAACCTGCAGGTGTTTATTGCCGGGGGGGTGCCGCTCCGGTCTTACCGGGATCTCCTGGAGGAGAAGATCGGGGCGGATGTGGACTTCATTGAAACGTATGGGGCGTCGGAGGGCTTCTTTTCCTTCCAGGACGATCTGGAGGATCCCTCGATGCTCCTGCACCTGGACAACGGCGTGTTTTATGAGTTTGTGCGTCTGGACGAAAAGGACGAGGAAAACCCGCCTCGGTATACGATTGCCGACGTCGAGCCGGATGTGCGCTATTCCCTGTACGTCACGTCCAGCAGCGGCCTGTGGGCCTATGAGGTGGGCGACGTGATCCGGTTCACGAGCACCTTTCCGCACAAAATTACTGTGGCCGGGCGGACCAGTGAGATGATCGACGAGTACGGGGAAGCGTTGTATGGCGACGAAGCCCGTGCGGCACTGCGGCATGCGTGCGATGAAACAGGCGCGCACGTCGTCGACTATCACATTGCCCCTCGGGGCATGACCAATGGAGATCGTCCGGGGCACGAGTGGCTCATCGAGTTTGAGGAGCCGCCCGCGGATCTGGACGCGTTCTCTACACTTCTCGACGAGTATCTTCAAGACGTGAACCGCCACTACCAGATTCGCCGCGAGGCCCACGCCTTCGATGCGCCCGCCATTTCGGCTGTGCCCGAAGGGGCCTTCTACGACTGGCTCAAGGCGACGAAAGACGACATTAGCGGGCAGACCAAAGTGCCACGGATGAGTGACAGTCGGACCGTTGCGGATGGAATTTTGGAGATCCTGGACCGGAAGAATTGACTTTGACCCGTCCGCTGTTGTATCTCTTCAAGTTTCCCCTGGAACAAGCCTTGCCGTCGCTCGTGATGAGCCTGCGGTATGCGCATCGGTCCTTTTGGGCCGACCGATCCGTGACGAGGGTCCTGACGCCGTTGCGGTTTGAGCAGACGGTCGTCCACTCACACGTGGATGCTGTTTAGAGACGTTTGTACGAATCGGGAAAGGGACGCGCTACCGCCGGACAGCCTCCGGCCTCCACATCCGGAGTGAACGTGTGCTGTCCTCTCCATCGCCACCAACATCGTCACACCCTCCACAACTCAAAGGAGCCATATGCACGTTCCGCGCGAACAACGGATGCTGGACCAGTACCTCCAAGAAATTGGAAAGATCGACCTCTTGGAGCCGGAGGAGGAGGTCGAGCTGGCCCGTCGCATCGAAGATGGCGACGAAGAAGCCCTCCACAAACTCTGTCGGGCCAATCTTCGGTTTGTCGTCTCCGTCGCGAAGAAGTATCAGGGACAGGGCCTTTCCCTTGCCGATCTGATCAACGAAGGCAATTACGGCCTCATCAAGGCGGCCAAGCGCTTCGACGAAACTCGCGGCTTTAAGTTTATCTCCTACGCCGTCTGGTGGATTCGCCAAGCCATCCTGCAAGCCCTGGCCGAGCAGAGCCGTGTGGTGCGTCTTCCCCTCAACCGCATCGGCACCATCTCCAAAATCCGAAAGGCCAGCGCCCGGCTCCAGCAGGAGCTTGACCGCGAGCCCAACATCGAAGAGTTGGCCGAAGAGTTGGAGATCGACGTCCAGAAGGTGCGCGAGGCCATGCAGCACACCAGTCGCCACCTCTCCATGGACGCGCCCTTCAACGAAGAGGACGAAAACAGTCTCCTCGATGTGCTTCCCGATGAGGAAAGCGACTCGCCCGACGAGGAAATGCTCGAAGAGTCGGTCAAGATCGACATTGAGCGGGCGCTCAGCATGCTTCACGACCGCGAGGCCGAAATCACGCGTCTCTACTTCGGCATCGGGCGCGAGCACCCACTGACGCTCGAAGAGATTGGGAAACGGTTTGACCTCACCCGCGAGCGTGTCCGTCAGATTAAAGAGAAGGCGCTTCGGAAGCTGCGCCAGCGTCACAGTCGGCAGGACCTCCAGCCGCACACCGATAACTAACGACCGGTCTCATTGCGTTGAGAAATTGAGGGACGCACTCCCCCTGGGGTGCGTCCCTTTTTGTTGTGGGATCGTCCTGTAGAACGAATTGACGTTTGCATGTCCGCTTCCGATGATCGTCCGTCCATTCTCCAAGCCACCGCCCAGAATCGGGTCATTGCGGCCTATGACGTCGCCCCGGATCGCGTGGCGTCCCAGTTGCCCACCGGGCTCGTTCCCGACACGAGGGACGGCCGGGCATTTGTCACGATAGTGGGCGTTCAGCTTATCAAGCTACGGGTGCTGGGGATTTCGGGACCCGGCTTTCGACGGGTGCCGGCTGTGGAGCTACAGGTGCTCGTACAGGAGACGAAGGCGCCCGACCGGCGGGGGACGATCACCATGCAGGCCCACGTGCCGCGGCGCGTGGTGGCGTGGGGCGCGCGGGTGCTATACAAAGAACCAGTATCGGTCGCCCCAATGCAGCCGGTCCGGCGCGAGCGAGGGGAGACGATGGAGATGACGTACCGATTTGACGTGGCCGGGCGCGAGCAGCGCCTACGTGCGGTGGGGACGCGTCCTCCTGTGATGCCCGCACCGGACACACGGGCACACTTTCTCTTGAATCGGAACTGGCGGTATGGCGGGGGGGGCAAAGGAGGGCGGGTGCGTACACGCGTCGAGCGTCCCGTGGCACCGGTGTGCCGTGTGGCAGAGCATCACGTCACTGTACAATGGGGAGCAGTCTATGGGGAAGAATGGGGGTTTTTGACGAATCGGGAGCCGACGTTTGCCGTCCTGGTTCCCGAGAGTCCGGTCACGCTGCGGTGGCGAGAGCGGAGAAAATAACGAGGGATTCGAAAAACAGGCGGGAGACGGGATTGGCAGAATACCGAACGATGGACATCTTCAAGGCAGTGACTTTCCCGTATCAGCAATATCGTGTACGATGGACCGATTTCTTGTTGGCGCTTTCCTGCTCAGCCTGTTTGTCGTAGTTCCCGTGCAGGGACAACCGGTCGATCTTACTCCGGAGCGCTTTTCATTCGATCCGGAGCTTCCGTACAGCAGCGAGGTGCCCACGCCCCAAGAAGCACTGGGGTATGAGATGGGTACCCAGTTTACGCTGTACGCCGATGCGGTGGAGTACCTGCGGGCAGTGGCCGATGCCTCCGATCGGGTAAGACTCGAGACGTACGGGGAGACGTACGAGGGCCGGACGCTCGTCTACCTCGTCCTTACGAGTGCAGAAAACCAGGACCGACTCGACGAGCTCAAGCGCAACAGTCGGCGGCTTTCCAATCCCGCCTCCCTCTCGGCACAGGAGCGCAAGCAGTTGCTCCAGGATCAGCCGGTGACCGTCTCGTACAGCTATAACATTCACGGCAACGAGGCGTCGGGGACGGAGGCCGCGATGCAGGTTGCTTATCGGCTCGCGGCGGCCCAGGATGAGGATACGCAGCGCATTCTGGACGAGACAGTGTTCGTCATGTACCCGGCAGTGAATCCGGACGGACGCGACCGTTACGTGTACTGGGCGCGGTCGATGCAGCGGGCGCAGGTGGCCACCAATCCGAACGACATCGTGCACGACGAGCCGTGGCCGCAGGGACGGACCAACCACTACTGGTTCGACCTAAACCGGGACTGGATATGGAACGTGCATCCCGAGATGGAGGGACTTACCTCGGTGTACCAGGAGTTCATGCCGCAGGTGCACGCCGACTACCACGAGCAGGGATACGAGGATCACTACTTTACCATGCCGGGCACGACGCCGCGCAATCCGCTATTGCCGGATCGCTACGTGGCGTGGGCCGACACGTTCGGTCGTGCAAACATCCGAGCGTTTGACCAGCATCAGGTGAGCTACTTCACCCGTGAGGCGTTCGACTTCTTTTACCCAAGCTACGGGTCGTCGTATCCCAGTGTGATGGGGGGCATCGGCATGCTTACGGAGCAGGCCGGCATCGGGGCCGGACGGGCTGTCGAGAACGAGGACGGATATACGCTCACTCTTCGGCAGCGCGTGTTCGATCACTACACGACCTCCTTGGCGACCCTCCGCGCGGCTGTCCGCAATCGACAGCGGTTGCTGGAGTATGATCTGCAGGCCCACTCGCAGGAGAGCAACACCATTGAGACCGCTGCCTACGTTTTTCCCGACGACGATACGGGCTATCTCTACGACGTGATCGACATGCTTCGGCACCACGGCATCGAGGTGCGGCGGGCCACAGACCCTCTCCAGTTGGAGAATGCGCTGGATTACCGTACGGGAGAGCGGAGCGACCGACGGGTCGAGAGCGGAGCGTACGTGGTTCCAACGGATCAGCCCCGGCATCTCTTCGTCAACACCCTTCTGCAACGACAGGTGTCGTTCCAGGATTCGGTGATGTACGACATGTCGACGTGGTCGGCTCCGCTGGCGTACAATCTTTCCACGTACAGCACCCGGGAGGCGCCACAGGGCAGCACAGAACCAGTTACTGAGGATCCGGTCCCGCAGACGGGGGTCATCAATGCCGATGCTCGGTACGCCTATGTGGTGGACTGGAACCAGCGCTATGCACCGAGGGCACTGGCCCACCTTTGGCGGGCCGGCTATCGTGTTCGGACGGCGCAAGAAGCCTTCTCCACGGGCCAGCGCTCATTCAGTGCTGGGAGTCTCATCGTCCTGCTCGGACGAAATCCGGAGAAATCGGGCGTGGGCGAAGACATGCAGCGCATTGCCGATACGGCCACTGTCGAAATTGTGGGGCTCGACACGGGGCGCATGGCTGACGGACCGGATTTAGGATCAGAAAACAATGCTCCGGTAAAGCAACCCGAGGTCGGGCTTCTGGTCGATCAGCCCTTTTCTACCTACACGAGCGGGCAGCTCTGGTACCTCTTCGATCAAGAAACCCGTCTTCCCATTACCCGAGTGCGGGCTTCCAACCTGCAACAGTCGGCCACCAGTGACAGCCGGTACGCTCGCTACGGCAAAGCGCGCCTGCAGAACTTTGATGTGCTAGTGCTGCCCGGCGGGTACCGGCTCGGGACGGTCTTCGACTCTACGCAAGTGGAGGCTCTCCGCGACTGGGTGGAGGCGGGCGGGACGCTGGTCGGCACCGAGGAGAGCGCGCGGTTTCTGACGCAGCAGGCCTCCGGTCTCACGTCGGTCGAGGCAGTGCAAGATACGGCGGGTTCGCGTATTGGCCCCTACACTGCGTATGCGGCGCGGGACGACTCTGCGGGGCTCGGCAATATTCCCGGGGCGGCCCTCGATGGGCACGTGGACCGGACGCATCCGCTCGCCTTCGGCATCGGCGACCGAGTCTATTCACTGAAGTACGGCACGAGCGCCCTGGAGCCGAGCACCAATCTCCAGAGCGCGGCCCACTATGCGAAGGACCCCTCCGATTTGCTCGTAAGCGGCTACGCGTCGCAGCGCAATCTCAAACAGCTGGCCGGAAAATCCTTCGCCGGGACGGTGGAAATGGGCGAGGGACGCGTCGTTTTTCTCGTCGACAACACGCAGTACCGGATGTTTTGGCGCGGGCCCAGCCGCATGATGCAGAATGCGGTTATGCTCGTGCCGGCCCTGGTGGAATAGCGGAATCGCTATTGACCAGGAATCATCACGTGTGCCCAGGGGGTGCCCGGCTCCATGAGCCAGGGGCCCCCTTGTGGTGTGGTTGGCAGGCCGGTCGTCTCGGCGGTTTCATACGGCACGTAGAGCACTCGGAGGCGGGAGGCGTTGCGTATCGTGTCCGCCTCGACGTCATAGGTGCCAGACACGTTGTACAGCGCGGTGGGACGATCGGGATACGAGAGTGTGCCGTCCTCAATCTCGGTGCGGCGAATGCTATCGACGGCGGCGCGCGGTTTGCCCTGTTTCCGGAGCTCACGTCCCCGCTTCATGAATGGCTCCAGGGATTTATGGTAGCACGAGGCATGAAACTTCTCCTCCTCCGGGTCATCGGCCAGGCACACCAAGGAGCCGTCCCCATCTCGGAGCATTGTAAGCTCCATCTGGTCGTCGTAGCCGAGAACGGTTGCGGTTTTCCGTAGGGGAGAGGGCGCCGCCTTGGTCGCCGCCGCGATTTGGGTCTGGGCGTCAGGGGGAGACTGAGCCTGGGTGCTGTAGGCACCAAAGAGGGCGACGAGCAGGAGGCAAAGCGTGAAACGGAGGGTCATGAGGGTCGGTGTGGGTACGGAAGAATCAAGAGTACACTATTGGCGACAACACCTCGCGATGGCGATACGCCGTTGACGAGGAGCAGGGTTCACGCCTCGGTCGTATTGTCGAGGGAGTCGGAGGCAGGCACGGTCTCCACATCGGAGGCAACGGGTGGCGGCTGCGGGGCGGAGGCGTGCCCGAGCACCAGACATCCCATCTTGGAAGGATGGTCCTGTGTCCAGGCGGATCCCGGAACCGCACGCATGATCCAGAGGAGGAGAGCATCTCCGGCAGCGGCCGTCAGCATCAGAAACGCATAGACGGTGAACCACCAGAGGCCGAGGCCAAGGCCCACCCCGAGCGGGAGTACGCCCAGCACGAGGCCCGGCAGGGCGACAGCCACCCGGTACGGAGTGGCCCGCAAGGGCACCGTGCAGTGCGCGTACGGGGCGAGGCCCGACCAGTTGAAGCCGAATTCGATGTCTGAGCGGTCGGCTCCAGCCCAGTAGTAACCGATGCCGTGCAGCGCCTCGTGAATGATGATACTCCCGAAGAAGGCACCGAGAACAGAGAGCGGGAACAGGTGCTCATCCGGAAGTCCCCAGAAATATCCGTGCGGTATTACGGAGAGAGCCGCAAAGGGCACAATCAGAACAACACTGACGACCTGGGCACGCATCATGGACATTGTGACGGACGTCGCCTCTGCACCAAAACAGTGAGGGGCTGCGTCGGAAGGGTCTGCATCCATAGCTGAGGCTGGAAGAGCGACCTGTTCCAGGGGGGACGTCCAGGTGCGGGCTGGAACGCTAGCCGATGGTTCCTTGGCGCAAGAAAAGGAATGAAGACCAGGTCGTAAAGGGCCTCTGGAACGACAGCAACTGTGTTTGCCCGATTATCTTGTCGGGATGGGCAGGGACTCAGTCATCGTTGGGCGAGGGGGTTAAGAGGTAAGCTCCGGTTGAGGCTCGGAAGAGGCCGCAGGGGCTGCCGTTTGGAGGTCGACGATTTGCAAGCAGACGGCCCCGGCGACGATGAGTACAGCAGCCAGAATTTCAAGGCCGGAGGGCGTAGTTCCCAGTGCGAGCCAGGCGAGGAGCAGAGTGGCTACCGGGACGAGGTTCCCGTAGAGGACCACACGTGTGGGGCCGATGACGTTCAGAGCCCGATACTTGACCCATTGGCCCATGCCCACCCCAATGGCCCCGCCGACGAGAATGGCAATCCACGTCCAGGTGCTGAGCGACAGCCAAGGTTCTCCTGCGAGCGCCGGGCTGGCAATGAGAAAATAGAGGCTCCCCCCAATGGTTGTGCGCAGGGCCACCATGGGAATAGAGCCGTAGTGCGCTACGAGGGGCTTGATCAAGTGCATCTCGGCCACGGTCATGAGGAGAGCCGTGAGCAGAAGCAGATCCCCGGCCCAGTAGGCCTGCTGTGGGCGAAGACCGTCGACCGCCAGCACGAAGGTGCCGAGTCCAGCCATGCTGATGCCGACGAAGCCAATCCAGCCGATTTCTTCCGTTTCGCTCAGGTAGCCGAACGCCGAACTGAGCACTGGGCCGAGGGCGAGCCAGAGGGAGGCTCGACCGCTGTGCGTCAGGTCGAGTCCCTCAATACCGAGCCACGGGGCAAGGGTCGCGCTAAGCACCGAGACCAAGAGCAGCCGCGGCCAATCGCCGGAACGAATGTGGGGAAAAAGGCGGGAGGGCGCATCGGAAGAGGGGCGCTGCGTGTAGAGGAGGAGCAGGAGCGCACCACCGCCCGTCAGAAAGCGAGCGACGCTGAACGAGATGGGGGCCATCTCTCGCAGGGCCACCTCAGCCAGGACGAAATTGGCCCCCCAGAGCCAGACGAACAGAGAAAGAAGGCTATGATGGGGCCATGCCTTTCGGAGAGAGGCCATGGGCGGCGGGAGTCCGAGTGGAAAAATACGTCGTGCCCGAACGGGATGCTCTCCAATCCGATCCGTTTTGGAATTGCGTCATCGAAACGCTTCCATCGGTCCGATGGATTCGGATTGTGAAACGGGCTGCACGTTCGTGTGGTGGGCTGCATCCAGACCGATCAGGAGGAGCGACCGGCTCCAGCACACTACGAAGTTGTTTGGCGGACGTTTTGTGCCTTCTCCCTCGTAGATCTCGTATGAGATGGCTTGTGCATTCGCCCGGTAGTTCGACCTTCGCTCACTGGAGAGCCTGGTTTAGTGGACTACTGTTTTGGAGCTTCCGCCACTATGTCCTAGTTGAACATCAATCCCTGGAATATAATTGTTGAATTGGTTAAAGGGTGGATATTGAAAAAGAGTGCGATTGCGAGCCAATTCTGCGGACTTAGACGCTTTCGCAAAACCACTACAAGGCCGACGTAAACACTTCTGAGATTCCCAGCATCTAGATGTCCAAACTTGATTTAGGCAATCTAGATTGCCAGAGTCCATTCAACCGAAAGGACAGATCCCGGCGACCGTCGGATGGGCTCTGAGTCAAGCTCAGAGCGACATGGGTTAGGTTCTGTTAGAGATACTTACTGGGCGGGAGGCCGTAGCACCGATCCTAGGATGTGGATGACGCCATTTGAGGCGGTCGTGATGTTTCGCTGAGTCGGATCGGGGCCAATCGTGACTGTGTTTTTTCCCTTGAGGACGATCGTTTCAGGTTGCTTCGAAACCCTCTGCCCGCCTTCTCCTCCTTCTGCGACGACTGTCGGTCCGCCCTTGGTCTCTACGGAGATTGGGGGGCCCTCTAGGGGCGATAGTTTCTCAATCTCAAGGAAATCTGAGGCCATCACCTTGCGGCCGGGGACGACGTGGTACTCGATTAGAGAGTGGAATTTCGGGTTGCTCTGGGGATTGGAGAACTCCTCTTCGAGGGAGCCGGCCGCCTCATTGGTAAAGACAAATACGGTAAACGGCCCTTCGCTCTCGAGGGTGTCCACGAGGCCCGCAAAACGGATCGAAGCGGAAAAGGCCTTATTGGTAAACATTCTGTCTTCCTTAAAAATTGTGCCGAGTGTGGGCTTTGCATTCGATGTCGTGTCCTTGCTTTGAGCAATAGCGGTAGAAAAAGGAGCGGAGAGGCCGGTGACGAGCAGGAGAGAACACGTCCAGAGCACCAAATTTCGCATGGGGCGAAGGGGGGTTATGAGAGGAGCCGCGAGCGTAGGATCGATGACTTCAGACGAGGGAGGCCCGTCCGATGAGCTGCAGAATTGAGAGCTGGTATTGACGAACGTTTCGACATTATCGGCTGGGAAGGGACCGCTGAGCGAGACTGTATCGCGCGTAACCTCGAGCGTAATGCTCTGAGCCTGGGCCTCGAACGTCTCTTTCAGTTTGGGGGCGGTCGAGTGGCGAAGCCTCACTGGTAGAGGAGACGGCGCCGGGGCTTTCCCACACCCCACCGGCCCAGGGGAGACCCCCAGGCCGGTACCGGAGCCCGACTGTATATCGCCGCTGTCCGCGGGACGGAGGTCTCGGCGTCAGAAGTTGCGGGCGCCGTTGTTGTTGCGCCGGTAGGTGTTATTGCTCTCAGTGACGGCACTAGCCCCGTCGCTCGACGCCAGCCCGTACCCCGCACTGTCCACGATGCGAGAATTCGTGAGCGTCAGCGTGCCCCGGAGTTGAATGTTGGCGTCGTCGCTAAAGGTATAGATGTTGTTGCCCCCGCCGTACTCGACGACCACATAGCTGAGCTCGTTGTTGACATTGTCGGCCTGGATGCCGAGGCCCTGCCAAGATCCGCTCTGCTCTGTTACACCCGTGAAGCGAATGCTGTCGGCTTTGGCTCCCTGCGCCTTGAAGGCAGTGGCGTCGTCGGACACGTTTAGGCCCGCCTCCGACTCAAACTCGAACGTTGCGCCGGGATTGACGGTCACGTCGCTACCGTTGTTGATGGGGCGAACACCCGAGATGCGATACGGGACGTTGAGATCAGCGATGGTCAGGGTTTCATCCGAGATGCTGCCGGCATTTACGCGCACGGGGGTCTTGAAGAAGGAGTTCTCGTCCAGAGCCCCCATATTGGTCGCTGCGATGTTCATCGACATTTTCTCGTTGTCCATAATCACATTGGAGGAGAAGCCGGACAGGTCGACGCCGGTCTGGACGCTGACGCCGTAGTTGGCGTTGTTGCGGATCGAATCTTGCACCAGCGTCACGGAGGTGCCGCCCTTCAGTTGTAGGCCGGCGGTGCCGTTGACGAAGGTGAAGAGGTTGTTGCTCCCAGCATATTCGAGGGTGACGTGTTCGAGCCGGTTGTTTTTGTTTGCCGAGTTGATGCCGACGCCCTGCCAGAATCCCTTCTGTTTGGTGGTTCCAGTCATCAGGACGCGCTCCGCTTCGGATCCCTGCGCCTTGAAGGCGGTCGGGTCGCCCACGATCTTCAGTCCGGCGCCGGACTCGAACTCCATCACGGTTCCGGCCTCAACGGTCACGTCGCTGCCGTCCTCAATCTGCCGCGTGCCCGAGATCTGATACGGCACATTGAGGGCTGATACGGTAAGGGTCTCACCACTGATGCTACCGCCGTTGACGCGAACGGGGGATCCGAAGTTGGACGCCCCATCTGGGGCGCCCATGGCCCCGGCATTGATGTTCATAGCCATCTTTTCGTTATCGGCAAAGGTGTTGCTGGAAAAGCCGGACAGGTCGATGTTGCCTTGAGCCGTCAGGCCGTAGTTCGAGTTGTTGCGGATGGTGGTATTGGTGATGGTTATCGAGCTTCCCGACTTGAGCTGCAACCCGCCGGTGCCATTCACAAACGTGTAGAGATTATTGCTCCCAGCGTACTCGAGGGTGACACCACTGAGTTCGTTGTTATTGTTGGAGGAATTGATGCCGATGCCCTGCCAGAAACCAGCCTGATTCGTCGTTCCCGTCATCAAAATGCCGTTCGAGGATGTTCCCTGAGCCACGAGTGCAGATCCGTCCCCGCAGACTTTCAGTCCCGTGTCGGATTCGAATTCGATCGTCACACCGGCCTCAATCGTGAGCGTCGAACTGTTCTGGACACAGATCGTGCTGGTTACGAGATAGGAGTTGTCTGGCGAAAGGGTCCGGTCACTCTCAATGCTGGAGCTGATTTCCACAGTTACCGTTTGGGCCGTCACCGCCGCATCGTCGCTGTCGGTTGCGTCACCATCGGACACTTCAAGGGTTGCGGTGTAGTCGCCGGAGACATCCGGAGTAAAGGTCGGTTGCTCGGCACTGGCGTCCGACAGCGAAGCATTGCTCCCACTGGGGGTGCTGAGCGACCAGCTAAAGTCGAGCTTGTCTCCGTCCGGGTCAGAGGAACCGGTGCCATCGAGGTTGACCTGATCTCCCACATCGACGGTCGAAGAGCTGACCGTGACGTCGGCCGAGGGGGGCTGGTTTTGGCTACCTCCGCCTTGTCCTCCCTGGCTGTTGGAGCCGGCGGAGTCGCATCCCATGACGACGAGAAGTGCTCCTCCGAGAAGTCCGAAAGCGACGAGGCGAAGAGCACGAAGGTACTGCATAATCGATCGAAATGAGGTTTCGAAACAGAAAGAGAATGAGCAAAGCGTGGGGCCGTTGCGCGATGAAGCGGCAACGGCGAGGTCCGTGACGCTGGTTGCTGGATTGTAACGTTGCGCAGAAAAGCTCTTCTATTGAAAAATCGCCTTTCTTCTTTGAAAGGCTCTTCATTTTTTACCACGAGATATGAGCGGGAATCTTCTCATTCCCAAGATTCCTCATCCATCATTTCTTTTTATTTTCACAATAAGGGTGGCGTCATGGCGTCCTCCTCTCAGGACACGGTGACGGAGCTGCTCATGGACCTTCGGAGTGGAAACGGCGAGGTGATGGATGATCTTTTCGACGAGGTGTATACTGAGCTTCGCCGACGAGCACGTGGTCAGCGAAAGCAGTGGAAGGGAGAACCGACGCTCCGAACGACCGCACTTGCCCACGAGGCCTATCTCAAACTCGTCCGTCAGGAGGAGCAGTCGTGGAAGAGCCGGTCTCACTTTTTTCGCGTTGCCTCTCGGGCAATCCGTCACATTCTCGTGGATTGGGCCCGAGAGAAGCGGGCCCAGAAACGTGGTGGGGAGAATCCGACGCTTTCGTTGGAGGCGTTGCGGGAGTCCCTGGAGCGGGCGCAGGCGACGACCGAAGAGCGCTCCGAGATGATTGTGGTGCTCGACGCCGCCCTCGGCCGACTCGAAAAGAAACACGAGCGAGCAGCTCGGGTCGTGGAGTGCCGATTTTTCGGAGGGATGACGATCGAGGAGACGGCCGAGGCATTGGGGATTTCCGGATCGACCGTGAGCCGTGACTGGGATTTGGCACAGGCCTGGCTCTACCGCGAGATGAAGCGCATTCACGGGATGGGAAGAACGTCTCAGGAGGACTAGCTGAGCTCGGCACGTCTCCAAGAATGTTTCGCTGTGGTCATGGATGTATGGAGGCAAATCGAATCGTTGTACGAGGACGCCCGAGACCTGTCGTCTGAAGAACGGGAGGCCTTTCTCAAGTCGAAGTGTGACGATGAAGCTGTGCGGGCCGAGGTGGCGTCGCTGCTTGCGGCCCGCCGAGAGGCCCCGGACTTTTTCGAAGATCTAGCTGAAGGGGTGATCGGGCCGGTGGTGAACGAGATTGGGGCGGGGGGCGACGAGGAAGGACGTTCTGATACTCCGGACTTGGCAGGCTGCGAGGTGGGAGGGTACCGTCTGCGGGAAGAAATCGGAGTCGGAGGGATGAGCGTCGTTTACCGAGCCGAGCGAGCGGATGCGGACTTTCAACACACCGTGGCGGTCAAACTTCTGCAGCGGTTTCATTCGTCCGACGTTGAGCAGCGCTTCCGGGCCGAACGGCAGGTCTTGGCGAGCCTCGACCATCCCAATATTGCTGGACTCGTCGATGGGGGCGTGACGGACGGGGGGCGTCCGTATCTCGTGATGGAGTACGTGGACGGGCAGCCGATCGCCGAGTATGTAGAGGAGCAGGATCTGGGACTGGAGGCCCGACTGGATCTTCTTGAGCAGGTCGTAAAGGCCGTTTCGGCGGCACACCGTCAGCTCGTCGTTCACCGGGACCTAAAGTCTGCGAACGTACTGGTGACGGAGACAGAGAGTGGGCCGACCGTCAAGCTCTTGGACTTCGGGATCGCAAAGCTGCTTGACAATTCGTTTCCCGTGACTCGGCCCCAGACGCGGACGAAACAGTACCTCATGACCCCGGCCTACGCGGCTCCGGAGCAGGTGAAAGGGGATGAGATTGTGGCGGCCACGGACGTGTATCAGTTGGGGGTGCTCTTCTACGAGGTGCTGACTGGGACGCGGCCCTTTGATCTGGAAGATAAGTCCTTCACGGAAGTCGAGCGCCTCTTGATAGAGGAAGCGCCGCCCGCTCCGTCGGAGCAGCGCCTGAATGACACGGAGGTCGAGGCCGGGGAACTTCGGGGGGATCTGGATACGATTGTGCTTAAGGCCCTGCGAAAAGAACCGGAGCGTCGGTACCGGTCGGTTGAGGCGCTGGGGGCGGATCTTCGACGCTACCGCGGACGTGAGCCGATCGAGGCCCGTCCGGCGACGTTCGTCTACCGAACCCGAAAGTTCGTCAACCGGAATCGGATGACGGTTGGGGCAGGGCTGATGATTGCGCTCCTCGTGATGACATATGCTGCCACCGTGACCGTCCAGGCCGATCGGCTCGCCGAGCAGCGGGATCGGGCGCGGACTGAGGCCGAGACGGCTCGGCAGGTTTCTGGGGTTCTCGTCGATCTGTTCCGGAATGCCAATCCGTACGAAAATACCGATACGCTGACGGCCCGATCGCTCCTGCGCCGGGGCGAGCGGCGAATGTCCCGATTGCAGGACCGTCCCGCCGTTCAAGCCAAACTCCTCGGTGCCATGGGACGTGCGTACCGAGGGTTAGGCAACTACGGTCGGGCGGACTCGCTGCTGGAGCGAGCACTTTCACTGCGGTCCCGGCTTTATGAGGCTCCCCATCCAGAGCTAGCGAAGAGCCTCTACCATCTGGGGCGGATTCAACATGAGCAGCGACGCTACGCGCTGGCAGAATCGCTCCACACTGAGGCGCTTGCCATGCGCCGCCGGATGTACGACGCGCCGCATCGCCGCATCGCTGAGAGTCTGCACCGCCAGGCCGCTACGTTTGAAGAGCAAGAGCGGTACGCGGCGGCGGACTCGATATTTCGACGCGCCCTTTCGATGTATCGGTCGGTCTTTGATCGGCCTCATCCCAAGGTTGCTGCAGCCCTCAATGATTTCGGGATCGCCCTTGTGGGACAAGGGCAGTATGCAACGGCCGACTCGGTATACCGGATCGCCCTTTCGATACGACGATCGGTCCTCGACACGCCTCATCCGAAAGTGGCCTCGACTCTCAATGATCTTGCCGTCGCGCTGAACGAACGGAAGCAGTATGCGGCAGCGGACTCTGTGTATCAGGAAGCCCTCTCGATCAAACGGAAGACGCTTAGGCCCACGCACCCGTCAATCGCCGTCACCCTCTACAACATGGCGCTGAATCAGAAAGAGCAGGGCCGCTATGCGGCGGCTGACTCGCTCTTTCGTAACGCTTTGTCCATCGAACGAAAGGCGTTGGGCCCCACGGATCCGAGCACGGGACTGACCAGGACCAGTTTGGCTGAGGTCAAAGAACGACGAGGTCGATATTCAAAGGCGGCGTCTCTATACAGAAGGGCCGTATCGATCCGGGAGCAGTCGTACGGCGCCCAGGATCCCCGCACGGCCGAGTCGATTAGCGATCTTGCAAGTGTGTTGATGCGACAGGGGAAGCTTGCAGCCGCGGAGGCCAAATACCGTCGGAGTCTTGCAATACGCCGAGCCGGTTCGGCGGACTCGTCCAAAATCGCCACGACGCTCAACAATCTTGGACTGGTGTTGAAGGAGCAGGGCAATCTCGCCGCCGCCGATTCGCTGTACCAGAAGTCGTTGTCCATGAAACGATCCGTTTTGCCGCCGAGGCACCAGAGAACCACCCTGCACAACCGTGCCTACGTCGTAATGAAGCAGGGGCGCTATGCGCTGGCCGATTCCCTGTTTCGGGAGGCCTTAGCGATGCGTCGGGCCGAAGACGGGACGCGCTCGGCCGACGTGGCCCAAACCCAGGCGGGACGGGCGCTCCTCGCATGCCGGAGGGGCAATTATCGCAAGGCGGAGCATCTTGCCCGAACGGCCCTCACAATTCGACGAGAGCAGTTTCGGGCTGGCCATCCCCGGATTCAAGAATCCCTGCGGGATCTCCTGAAAATATACAGGGAGTGGAATCGTCCGCAACAAGCTGCGGACTATCGACAGCGGCTTGCTACTCGCAGTGGGACAACCCCGTGAGGAGGGAGAGCCCGAAGTTAATTCTGGGGGCTATCGATCCCGACGGTTCCGTTTCTATTGCCGGTGTGCCGCTTTTCTTCGTCCGGAATGGCGAAGTACTCGGCCGGGGGGTGGAGGACCTCCTCTTCCAGCACGAGGTCGATCACATCGTCCATTCGCTCAACGTAGGTAATCTTGATCCCCTCCAGGGCGCCCTCCTGAATCTCGTTGACGTCTTTCGCGTTTTTCTGTGGGAGCAGCACCGTTTCAATGCCGGCCCGCCGAGCGGCGAGCACCTTCTCCTTGATGCCGCCCACCGGAAGCACGAGGCCGCGGAGCGTAATCTCACCCGTCATGGCGAGGGTATGCCGCACCCGGCGCTGCGTGTAGGCCGAGACGAGGGCTGAGAGCATGGCCACACCGGCCGAGGGGCCATCCTTCGGCGTTGCCCCAGCGGGGACATGGAGGTGGAGGTCCCAGTACCGGAACGCATCCTGCGGAATGCCAAGCTCGTCGGCTTGCGCCTTCACGTACGACACGGCCGCCTGGGCGGACTCCTTCATCACGTCCCCCAGCTGGCCGGTGACCGTCATCCGTCCCGAGCCGCGGGAAAGCGAGGCTTCGATAAACAGGATCTCGCCGCCGGCCGGCGTCCAAGCGAGTCCAGTGGCGACGCCTGGGACCTCGGTTCGTTCGGCTACGTCTGATTCGAACTTCCGCACGCCGAGATAGTCCTCGATGTCTTGAGCGTCAACGGTCGTATCACTCAGCGTATCCGTTGCGAACTCCTTTGCCACGCCGCGCAGCACGGCGCCGATGGTGCGCTCCAGTTGCCGCACGCCGGATTCCCGCGTGTAGCCATCGATCAGCAGACGGAGCGCATCGTCGGAAAGGGTGATGTTTTGGTCGGCCAACCCGTTCCGTTCCAGCTGGCGGGGCAGGAGGTAGCCCCGGGCAATCTGGAGCTTCTCCTCCTGGGTGTAGCCCGTGATCTCGATCATCTCCATCCGGTCGCGGAGAGGGGGCGGGATCCGCTCCGCATAGTTGGCCGTGGCGATGAAGAACACCTTCGACAGGTCGTAGTCGAGCTCCAGGTAGTGGTCGTTGAAGCTGTCATTTTGCTCAGGGTCGAGTACCTCTAGCAGGGCACTGGCCGGATCGCCCCGCATGCCGGAGTCGAGCTTGTCGACCTCGTCGAGCATAAAGACGGGATTGTTGGTTCCGGCTTTCTTAAGCCCCTGGAGGATGCGGCCGGGGAGGGCCCCCACGTACGTTCGTCGGTGGCCTCGAATTTCGGCTTCGTCGCGCACCCCCCCGAGGCTCATGCGCACAAACTCACGCTCCATGGCCCGGGCGATGCTCTGTCCCAGGCTGGTTTTGCCCACCCCCGGCGGGCCATGAAGACAGAGGATTGGGGCCTTCATGTCGCCTTTTAGCTTGAGAACGGCCAGGTGCTCCAGGATGCGCTCCTTCACATCGTCGAGGCCGTAGTGATCCTCGTTGAGCACCGTTTCGGCCCGCGTCACGTCCAGTCGGTCTTGGGAGTAGCGGTCCCAGGGGAGATCTAAGATCCAATCCACGTAGTTGCGGGTCACCGCGTAGTCGGGCGAGGCCGGATTTGTGCGGGCAAGGCGGGTGAGTTCCTTGTCCACCTGCTCCCGGGCGTGTGGGGGCAGGTCTTTCTCCGCGGCCTTGTGCCGCAGGTCTTCAATTTCGGCGCGCTCATCAGTCTCTCCAAGCTCCTCCTGGATGGCTTTCAACTGCTGGCGCAGAAGGTACTCCCGCTGCTGCTCATCCACGTCACTTCGCACGCGGCTGCGAATCTGCTCCGACAATTCCATCACCTGCAGCTCCTCCTGGAGCTTCTGAAGGACGAGCTCGGCCCGTTCCATGAGGGGGATCGTCGCCAGGATCTCCTGCTTGCCCTTCACCTCTTCCTGGAGGTTGGACGCGATAAAGTGAATGAGGAAGTCGGCCGACTCAATGTTCTCAATGGCTTCCGCCGCTTCGCTGGGAAGGTGGGGGGCCTCCCGCACGATTTGCACCGCCAATTCCTTGATCGACCGGGTGTGGGCCTCCATCTCTAGATTTTCGTCCGGCTCCGGCTCCACGACGGGCTCCACCCGAGCCCGGAAATACGGCTCCGTCTCCACGTACTCCGTGATGCGGATGCGGCGCTTGCCCTGGATGATGATGGACCGCGATCCGTCCGGCATCTTAATCAGCTTCAGGATTTCGGCCACCGTGCCGATGTCATAGAGATCTTCAGGCGTTGGGCTCTCCTGCTGAGCCGACCGTTGGGCCACGACGCCGATGAGGCGGTCGGCGTCCGAGGCGTCCTTAATGAGTTGAAGCGAGGAATCCCGGCCCAGGGTAATGGGAAGGACGACGCCGGGAAAAAGAACCGTGTTGCGGAGGGCAAGGATGGGAAGCTGTTCCGGCACCTCCGAAGCACTGATTTTAGCTTCCTCGTCCGGATTCGGGAGCGGAATGCTCTGGTCGGTTTCCTGGCCGCCGAGAGGGCCGGGTTCGTCGGTGAGAAAGGGAAAGGGCTTTTGGTCCGTCATGGTGTTACCGATGGGTGAGGGGAGGCGGCGGACCGCGTCGAAAGGGCGGAAAGAGAGATCAGCAAAAAGTGGGCCGCCCGACAGGACACACGATCCACCGCCGTTTTTGGGCGTAAAACGGGCGTGGACTGGCAGAGACGGTCATTCTGGCAGGAGATTGTATCGAGTACCAGAGGTGCTTTTGCATCCTGCTTCGAGATTGCCGAAGGGAGAATGCCGGAAGGACGGCGGTCCTTCCATGTGGCCCCCCACGCCGGGGACCATTCTATCAAATGGACGGTCGGGGGGACTCCCTGCTTTATCGCAGTCGCAGACTCGGAATACAGAAGGCGAAGATGGTCATCAACGCCGCTATAGTGCGAAGCTTGGCATTCAGCGATGCCGCACCCGCAGGAGACACTACGACGAGATGACGAACTCTTGGATTGCCCCCTCCAGCTCCTCCAATTTAAACGGCTTTGACAAAATGTCGTTCACCTCGTCGACGGCCGTTTCGGTATCGGTGTAGCCGGTGAGTAGGATGATGGGAAGATCTGGTTGGCGCTCGTGAAGTTGGGCGGCCAACTCAGCGCCGGTCATTTCGGGCATGCCGAAGTCGGTGAAGACAATGTCATAGTGGTTTTTCTCGAACATCGACAGGGCCTCGGCCCCGGAAGAGGCCCGGTCCACTTCGTGGTCGTTGAGGGTGAGCAGTTGGGTGACGATGGAACGTACCATTTCCTCGTCGTCGACCACAAGTACGCGCACATTCTGGGTGCCAACGGGGGCCTCCGGAGGGTCTTCCGGTTCCGGTTCCGACTCGTCGGCAGGGGGGAATGAGAGGACGAACGTTGTGCCCTCGCCCGGCTCTGAGGTGACATCGATATCGCCCTCGTGCTCCTGAATGATGCCGTAGCTGGCCGATAGGCCCATGCCGGTGCCCTGCTCTCCTTTTGTGGTAAAGAGAGGCTCGAAGATGTTTTCCTGCACGTCGTCACTCATCCCGATCCCCGTATCGTTGACCCGCGCGCAGACCGACGCGTCTTCAACGTAGGTCTCGAACGTGAGGGTGCCACCGTCCGGCATTGCCTGCACAGCATTCAGGATCAGGTTCACGAAGACCTCCCGCAGTTCAGAGGCAGCGCCCATCACGTCCGGCGTGTCCTGAAGATTCCGTTCCACGTCGATCTCAATGCCCTGACGACGCGGCTCGTTGTACCAGTAGGGCTGCGTGATGGTGATGCAGTCCTCAATCAGCGTTGCGAGATTGACCCGCTCGAAGTGCTTCTGGGTGTCCTCGCGGATGTAACGCTGAAGCTTCTCGATCAGGGCCGCGCCGTCCTCCGCCGTCTTTTCGATGGTTTGAATGGAGGACTGGATGTTGGAGGCAGGGGCGTCGTTCCGCTGCGCTTTTTCTTTCAGAAGTTCGATGTGACCGATGAGGCCACTCAGTAGATTGTTGAGGTCGTGGGCCACACCCATTGTCATGCGGCCGAGGGCCTCCATGCGATGGCGTTGCGTCTGGCTGATCATCCAGGAGGGCGGCTCGGCCATCACCTCGCCGCTGATGGTGACGGCTGTGATGCGGGGATTGCCGTCGTCCTCTCCGTGCACGGGCACAAAGTTGAGAAGGACCGGCAGGGGTTCGTCCCGCTCGGGCGTGTTCGCATTAACGACCTGATTGGTGACGAGCGATCCCTTTCCTGCCTCCAGCACGGAGGAGTTGGCAATTTCCTTGTCATCGTCTGGAAGCATGGCCCACGGGGCCTCCGTGGTGCCAAGGACCGATTCCCAGGCTTCGTTGCAGTGGCGCAGCGTGCCGGAGGGGGCAAAAGTTGCGATCAGTAGGGCGGGCTCGACGGTTGGAACCGTGTCGGGGGCGTCCATCACGAAAGGGGAGGATCAGTAGGAAACTGAAAGCAACGCAAGGGGGAGCGGATGACAGGGTCTTCGCTATCTGTTATCATGCGAGTCCACGCCTTCCCGGCCCCTGGCGGGATTCAGGGATCTCGTACGAATCGGGGGGACGGTACCCGTCCGGGGGCCTGGGCAGTGCATGTTTGGAAGCAACTGTTGAGGGGCGGTGCTCGTTAGCGTGTTTGGCGACGGGGGAGATACATACGTGCTCTGTTGCGCTTTGGCAGAAGCGCTTCCGGAGGCATTAGCGTCATCTGCCGGGGGAGGAGCACAACGATTCGTGTTCGACTTTCTCATTTTTTCGCACATCTTATGTGGCACGACACCGTTCTCGGCACCATTGGGAATACGCCCCTCGTTCGCATCAATCAACTTGCGGAGGACTTCCCTTGCACGGTACTTGGAAAAGTGGAGTTTTTCAATCCCGGCGGATCGGTGAAGGACCGAATCGGCATTAGCATGATCGAAGATGCCGAGGAGAAAGGGTTGATTGAGCCGGGGGGGACCATCATTGAGGGCACGAGTGGCAACACGGGGGCTGGGCTTGCCATCGCGGCCATAGCGAAGGGGTACCGTTGCATCTTTACGACCACCGACAAGCAAAGCCGTGAAAAAGTAGACGTGCTTCGGGGCTTGGGGGCAGAGGTGCTCATCTGCCCGACGAATGTCGAGCCGGACGACCCCCGCAGCTACTACTCCGTGGCCCAGCGGCTGGCCGAGGAGATTCCCAATTCGGTATACCTCAACCAGTACGATAATCCCTCGAACCCGCAAATCCACTACGAAACGACCGGGCCGGAGCTTTGGGAGCAAACCGAGGGCCGCATCACGCACTATGTAGCGGGGGCCGGTACGGGGGGCACCATCAGCGGTACGGGACGCTACCTCAAAGAGCAACAGGAGGACGTAAATGTTATTGGCGTCGATCCGGCCGGGTCGGTCTTTTACAAGTACTTCCATGAGGGCGTCTTCGACGAAGAAGAAATCTATCCCTACTTCACGGAGGGGGTGGGCGAAGATATTCTCCCCGACAATATGGACTTTGACGTAGTCGACGATTTCGTTCGGGTGGAGGACAAGGAGGCAATGCAGATGACGCGTCGCCTTGCACGAGAGGAAGGGCTCTTTATTGGACAGTCGTGCGGCATGGCCATGGCGGGCGCGTTGCAATGGATGGAGGATCACCGCAATGAACTCACGGAAGACGACGTCGTGGTCGTTCTACTGCCCGACTCTGGCTTCCGCTACCTCTCCAAGACTTACAACGACGAGTGGATGCGGAACCACGGCTTTCTGGAAAGCAAGCCCGACGTCACGGCGGACCAGGTACTGAATCTGCGCCGGGATCAGACGGAGGTAATTTCGGCCGCCCCGGGCGACAAAATCGGCAATATCATTGAGCGGATGACGGAGGAGGGCATTTCACAGATGCCGGTGATTGATGACGACCACGAGGTGGTGGGAAGCGTCACTGAGACACGCATTCTGAACCGGCTTATCGACAGTCCGGATGCTCGGGATCAGCCGGTGCGCACCATTATGGGCACTCCATTCCCGGTCGTGCCGGCCTCGTTGCATCTGGAGCATCTGTCTGCGTATCTGGAGCAGGACGTGGGCGCCGTGCTGGTGGACCACGGTTCCGACGGCGGGCGGGACTATTCGGTGCTCACGAAGAGCGACCTCATCAGTGCCCTCATGAAAGTGGAGCAGGGGAATAACGGCACGTCGTAACGAGGAAGGGGGCTCTAGCGTTCTTGTTCGGAGGGGCAAGGGTCATCCGTCTGGGGGAGTGCGGGAGGAATGAGGCGTGCGAGGGGACGGGAAACTTGTGGAATGACAAAAATTTAAAGCCTCTTCCAGGCTTCCGTGTTTTCGATGTCAAGGTCTCAAGAAGCATGATTCAGGCGTCCGCCGTTCCCGAGAGGGAGGAACTCGACATTGACGAGCGCTTCCACGACCAGCTCCACGAACTCCTTGAACAATGCCGTGAGCACCTGCCGCGAGTCGACGAGGATATGATTCGGCGGGCGTTTCGGCTCAGCTATTGGGCGCACCGGAACGACTGGCGCGAGTCGGGGGAGCGCTACATCATCCACCCCCTGAAGGTGGCGACCATCGTGGCGCGGGACATTGGGCTTGACGATACGAGCGTAGCGGCGGCTCTGCTGCACGACGTGGTGGAGGATACCGAGCTTTCTCTCGACCTCATCCGGGAGGAGTTTGGGGAGACGATGGAAAACATCATCGATGGCCTCACGAAGATCAGCGGTGTGTTCGAGAGCCGTGAGCTCGGCCAGGCGGAAAACGTCCGCAAGCTGATGCTGTCGATGGCGACGGACCTCCGCGTCATCCTGGTGAAGTTTGCGGACCGCCTTCACAACATGCGCACGCTTGAGGCGCTCCCGAAGAAGAAGCAGCTGAAGAAAGCGAGCGAAACGCTCGATCTGTTTGCCCCGCTGGCGCACCGGTTCGGCCTCTTCAGTATCAAGAGTCAGTTGGAGGACCTCTCGTTCAAGATTCTCGATCCGGACTCCTACGAGCACATTGTCTCGACCCTGCAGGAGATGGCGGAGCAGCGGGACGCCTACATTGCCGAATTCATTGATCCGCTGGAAGAGCATTTGCAGGAAGAGGGGTATGAGTTTGACATCTACGGTCGGGTGAAGAATGTCTACTCGATCCATCGCAAGATGAAACGGCAGAATAAGCCGATCGACGAGATCTACGACATCTTTGCGATTCGGATTGTATTGCAGAGTGATGGGAAGAAGGGGAAAGAGGACTGCTGGCGGGTCTACTCGCTCGTAACGGATCTCTACAAGCCCTTGCCGGAGCGTTTCCGCGACTTCATCTCGGTGCCAAAGTCCAACGGGTACCAAAGCCTGCATACGACTGTTTTTGGGCCGGAGGGCCGGCGGGTGGAGGTGCAAATCCGCACGCAGGAGATGCACGAGGTGGCCGAACGCGGCGTGGCGGCCCACTGGAAGTACAAGGAGGGGACCGAGAACGTGGATGAGGAGATGGAGCAGTTTCTGGAGTGGGTCCGTGATCTCCTCGACAATCCGAAGCCCGACGAGGCCACCGAGTTCGTCAAGGAGTTCCGCCTCAATCTCTACGACGAGGAGATCTACGTCTTTACGCCCCAGGGCGACCTCATGACGCTGCCTCAGGGGGCGACTCCCGTCGATTTTGCCTTCAAGGTGCACACGGAGGTCGGGATGCAGTGTATCGGGGCGAAGGTGAATGGAAAGATGGTCCCGCTGTCACACGAGTTGTCGAGCGGCGATCAGGTTGAGATCATTACCTCGAAGAAGCAGCAGCCCAATCCCGACTGGATCAATTTTGTGGTGACCCACAAGGCGAGGAGCCGCATCCGGCAGTGGACCAACGAGGAGCGGCGCAAGGCTGTTGATTTGGGACAGGAGATCTGGGAGAAGAAGAAGGATCGAGCCAGCATTGAGATTAGTGACCAGGACCTACAGGAGGTTGCCCATGAGCTGAAGTTTCCGGACCTCCAACAGCTCTTCTACGAGATTGGGAAGGGCCTCTACGACCCCGATGAGCTGGTGGACTACGTGAAAGGAAAAACGCAAGAGGAGGAGGTCGATGAGCCCGAAGACGACGAGGAGTCGTTGAAGGAGCGGTTCGAAAACTTCCTCGACTCGGCACAGTCGTCCGGAAAGCAGACGCTGGTGATTAACGGGGAGATTCAGGAGGACCTTGCCGTCAACTATGCCTCCTGCTGCAATCCCATTCCCGGAGACGAGGTATTTGGGTTTGTGAGTCGGACGGGCACAATCAACATCCATCGCTCAAACTGCCGCAATGCATCGGATCTTCTGGTGAACCAGGCCGATCGGATTCTGGATGTAGACTGGAGCCGCCAGAAGGATGTGCAGTTTGTGGCGGCACTTCGCCTGATGGGGGAGGACCGAGTGGGTATGGTCAACGACATCACGACGGTGATCTCCAAAAATCTGAAGACCAACATTCGGTCTCTTACGATTGATACAGAAGACGGCATCTTTTCGGGAACCATCATGCTTCACGTTTCCGATCTGGAGCACCTGCAGCGATTGATGGAGCGTTTGAAGCGCATCGACGGCATCCACGGGGTGTACCGCTTCGAGGAGTAGTGCAATCTCGTTCCACTTGGGCGGCAGGATTCCTTTTCATCGCCCCGTTCGTGAAGCGTGAGAAGTTCGCCTGCGACGTCGTGGGCTCACGCACCACGTCTTTACGCGTTGGCCATCGAAGAAAATCGTCCGTATTGCAACGACTATTCTGCTCAGACATCAAGGGAGAGACGTCACTGTTCTTCTCATCGAGTCTCTGAGGCTTCATGTCCGATCGAACCGAAACACTCACGAAAGAAGACGTGGCTCGGCGCGTGTCCGAGAAGATGGATCGTCCGCTTTACAAGGCGAAGCCCTGGGTACGGGCTGTGCTCATGGCCGTTGGGGACCTCTTGATGGAGGCCGACCCGGAACGACGCATCGAGCTTCGAGATTTTGGGGTGTTCGAGGTCAAGAAAACCAAGGCCAAGCCCACGGCTCGAAATCCACAGACGAATGAGCCGGTCTTCGTGCCGAGCCGGCGCAAGACGCACTTCAAGCCCGGCAAGCGGATTCAGGATGTGCTGAAGACGCCGCTACAGGAGTTGGGCTATTCGGTGCCGGAGGACAGTGCCGACGCGCCGGAAGAAGACGAGTAATACGAAATCCGTTTGCAGGCTTCAGGGACGAAGAGGCCCTGCCTTGGCAGAAGAGGGAAACCTCCGTTCCTGCGCTGCATGAAGCGGCACCCGTAGCGTCGTTGGAGTCCAACGACGCGACAAATCATTTTTCATGGCTGGGAATCAAGCTTCCGGATTTGATATAACGGGCACGTGTACGATTGCATGAAACCGTGAGTCTACTCGATACGCCATCCCGAATTGTTGGCATTGACGTGGGGACCAAGCGCGTGGGCCTCGCGGTGGCCGATCCGCTTCGTCACTTTGCGCAGGCAGAGGGGACCTATGCGCCGGCGGAGGCGCTGGAGGTACTGCAGTCGCTCGCCCAGGACGAGGGCATAGAGACGGTGGTCGTTGGGTGGCCGTTGACCGAGGACGGAGAGGCGGGCGAGGCGATCGAGATGGTCCAGGCGTACGTGGAGCGCGTCGAACGTGCGCTTGGCACGGTAGAGGCGCCTGGCACGGTAGAGGTGGTGCGGCAAGACGAGCGCTACACCTCCGAGATGGCCAAGGATCTGCTACGCCGGGCGGGGGTGAGCCAGCCGGGGCGGTACGATAAGGGACGGGTGGACGCGGCCGCCGCGGCGGTGATACTGCAGGATTACCTCAACACAAACGAGTAGGGAATTATCTCAACACAATGGATGATACTGAGCGCCGGCTCGGACCCGCTCAAAAACAGCGATCCCAGCACGGGAACGTCCTCAGTGCCCCTCTGAATTCATACGTCCCGTTTTTTGAGATACTTCCTAGGTTCGCTATGATCGCTTCTCCTCTTCGTCCAGAATGCGGTGGGCAATGGTGCGGGCAAGGTCTGGAGCGTTGCCCCAGGCGCGGTTGTTGGCCACTACGTTGAGGAGTGCGTTTTCGGCCTCTGCCCGGTAGGCAAGGGCCGTCGTGTCGAGTACCATCTTGTGTGCCTGCTCGGTCTCGCTGAGGGCGGGAACAGGGGCGTCGAACGGGTATGCCTCCGCGTAGGCATCGGCGTACTTCGTGTTGCGAGGGGTAAGAAGACGGGCAATCCCCTGGTCGTTCGCCGCCGTGAAGCGTTCGCCGCACCGCGCCCACTGCTCGCGGATGGCGGGGAGCCAGGTCCAGTGACTGAAGACGAAGCCCAATCCTCGCGCGTTAAGCCAGTCGAAGTAGCCCGACGATAAGAGGTGCTCCGAACGCAGCTCAAGGTGAACCTGCGCGTCGTTCGGAAGGGTGGAGAAGAACGTGTCGAGCCGCTCCACATTTTCGCTCGGACTCGGGCTGTCCGCCACCCGTTGGTACTCCTGCTGGAAGATAATGCCGTCCAGCCGATCGCCCACAAGTTCCACGGCGGGCTCGTGGAAAGTCTCGATATAGGCCTCTGCGTCAAGAAAGTCGGGGTTCTCAACGTAGTTGCCCTTTCGTCGCAGCGTACGGGCAAAAAATTGCTGGGGGGCCTTCAACAGAAAGGCCGCGTCGTCGGGAGCATGGTCGAGGTATTTCGACAAGACAAAATAGCTGGAAGAAGGATCCCCCTCTTCCAGTAGGGGGCGGTAAAACGTGAAGTCGAGCTCCAGCACCTCAAAGTGCTTGAAATAATCGCGGACGGAAGCGACGGGGACTTGGCGCTCCTCGAACGATTGGCCCTGGAGGGTCCGTGTCCGAGAGGAGACCTGTTGGGCATACACGTCTTCCGGGTAGATTTGGCCGAGCCACCCGGCGTACCGATCACTGGCGGTTCCGAAGCGGACGTGGGGGTGGATGCCGTGAAAGTTGTAGCGGTCAACCGCGGAGCGGCGATCTTGGAGCGTGCGGTTGGTGGGGGCAGTGGGCATGGGAAACGTGCAGAATTACTGAGACTCGGAGGGAGCGGCGGGATCGTCGATCACGGCGCGCAGCTTCTCGTAGGTGGTGGAGAGATCTTCCGGAAGTACCCGTGTTTCTGCCGTTGTGGACATGAAGTTGGTGTCCCCGTCCCACCGGGGCACGACATGCATGTGCAGGTGCTCCGGAATGCCGGCCCCGGCGGCGGCCCCCAGATTCATACCCACGTTAAAGCCCTCTGGGGAGAACGCAGTTCGAAGCCAGCCAATGCACCGGTCGATGGTGGTCCCAATGGCTTTCTGCTCCGCTGGGTCGAGCGCGTGGTAGGCGTCCACCTGTCGGTACGGGACAATCAGAAGGTGGCCATTGTTGTACGGGTAGAGGTTCATGATGACGAAGACGTGCTCGCCCCGCCAGAGAATGAGGTTTTCGGCGTCGTTTTCTTCGTTTAGGAGCGCAGTGAAAACCGACTCGCCCTCGGCCGGGGGACGTTGAGCTGCATTCGAGACGTACTCGGCCCGCCAGGGACTCCACATGCGATCCATCGGGAGAAAGAGAAATTGTCACAGAGAGTGCGCTCCCGATTCGGCCGGGGGTAGCTCTAAACTACCGTCGAAGGACGCAGTTCAACCGAGACTTACGACCCATTCAGGACATGCATGAAGAATCACAGGGACATGGCCGTCTACGCGGATTTGCATACGCACACGACGAGTTCAGATGGAACGCTTTCGCCGGACGCGCTGGTGGCACGGGCGGCCACGCTTGGCATACAGGTTCTGGCTGTGACGGATCATGACACCGTTGAGGGCTTGGCGGAGGCTCGTCGGGTGGCGGAGGCGAAGGGAATCCGTTTCGTGCCCGCTCTTGAGTTGAGTGCCACCGTGGGAGAGGCGGAGGTACACCTGTTGGCGTATGGGATTGACTCGCAGGATGCTGCCCTGCGCACTCACTTGCGAGACATGCAAGCGGCCCGCGAGGAACGAGCATGGGCAATGCTTGAGCGGCTTCGCGAGCAGGGGATGGAGGTGGACGAGCGGCTGCTGAGGCAAAAGATGAGCACGACCAACGCCGTCGGCCGCCCGCACGTGGCCGAGGTGCTGGTAGAAGAAGGGCACGTCGACACGGAGAGAGAGGCCTTTGAGAAGTATCTGGGAAACGACGGGCCCGGATACGTGCCCAAGCCGGACTTTCCTGCGGCCGAGGCCCTGAATGTGATTCACGGGGCTGGAGGGATAGGGGTGCTTGCGCATCCGGGGCATTGGACGCCTCGCGCCCGTTTCCGACAACTGCTGGAGGACGGCCTGGACGGGATTGAGGTCTGGCATCCGTCTCATGACTCGTCTCTCCAGGGCTACTACGAACGACTTGCACGCGGCTATGACGTACAAATGACCGGGGGGTCCGATTTCCACGGGCGAGATGAAACCGACGACCAACAGTTTGGACTGGTCGGAATGAGTAAAAACGAATGGGAACGATTGCGGGATGTACTTGCGTAACAATCCCACTTTTCTCCCCCCTTTGGATGAATCTGTCTCCCATGCCCACGCACGTCGAAGGTGATCTCGTGGCGGGCGACCACCGGTTTGCAGTGGTCGTCGGTCGTTTCAACGAGTTTATTACAGAAGCAATGCTCGACGGCGCCCTTGACACCCTCGACCGGCATGGGGCCGATCTCGACGATGTGACCGTGGTGCACGTCCCCGGTTCGCTGGAAATTCCTGTCGTCGCACAGAAGTGTGCTCGCTCTGGCGACTACGACGCCGTCATCTGTGTGGGAGCCGTCATTCGGGGAGCGACCGACCACTTTGACTACGTGTGCTCCGGTGTCTCCAGCGGGACGATGCAGGCCTCCCTCGACACGGAGGTGCCGGTCATCTTTGGGGTGATCACCACCGATACGATTGAGCAGGCGATTGAGCGGGCCGGTACCAAAGCGGGCAACAAGGGCGGGGACGCCGCAAAGACGGCAATCGAGATGGCGAACGTGATGGACCAACTCTGAGAAGGGAGATTGAGAGGGGTCCACGGAAAGTTCACGGCTTCTGGAGGTGAAGGTCGTTGTAATCATGAAACGTATCCCCTCGAATTCTCGTCTCAAATGACGGATTCAGAAATGACATGGTGGGCGTAGCTCAGTTGGTTAGAGCGCCAGGTTGTGGTCCTGGAGGCCGTGGGTTCAAATCCCACCGCTCACCCCTTTACGTGCTTACCATCGTGCCGCGTTCGTCTAGCCTGGTCTAGGACGCCGGCTTTTCACGCCGGTAACACGGGTTCAAATCCCGTACGCGGTACAGCCTTGGCCTCAGGAAGCTGATTCCTGAGGCCATTTTTTGTGGACAAAGGAGAAACAACGAAGCAGGGCCCACAGAATCTAGAGGCGCTAACAAAAATGGCAAATAGGAGTTGGCAACTCTCCTTCGTCGCTCCTGGACATCTCAGATGTCCAAACTTGATCTAGGCATTCTAGATTGAAAGGGCCTATCCAACGATCGGTGAGCCCTTCACCATTCGGGTGGATGGGCTCTGAGTTAAGCTCAGAGCGACGGTGTATTGTTAGGGGGTCTTAGTCGACGCAGAAGATACATTCAGTAAGCACCTCTGCATTCAAGCTGTTTTCCTCCCATACGCTGCGCGTCTGGCACGAGCTCCGCATGTTCCGTTTGGGGAGCAGGCGTATATACCTCAACTCACCGCTCTCTCGACGATAGCCTTGGCATCGGAGGCAGAGACGAGCCCTCCCAAACGGAGTATAAGTGTGAAGTATTGAAGAAACAGATTCTTAATCGTTCCGTTTTTACACGCAGGTACTTTACCGATAGCTTCTTATCGCCTCTCTTGAGGGGAGGCATACTTTTGGTGGGGGCAGTACCCCTGTTGTCCGTGAACGGAATCCGCAACACGTTGTCCCCGCCATTGGACAGCTCCACAGGACCGACACCCTCGATCATTAACGTCAGGAACGCCCGTTATGGAACTGGCTCCGCTCACCGTTCTGAATCAGCGGTACACCATCAAGCGCTCGCTTGGAGAACCGGGTCCCTTCGATATTACCTATCTGGGACAGAATGTAGACTCGGAGGAAGAATACATTATCCGGGAGTACTTCCCCGTGCATCTCGCTCACCGCGAGGACGAAAAAACCTCCGTGGAGATGAAGGGGGGGGATGAGGAGACTGATCTCTTCGACTCGGGCCTCGAATACTTTCAAAAAGAGTCGGAGGTTCTTGCAGGCCTCGATCACGAAGCACTGCCCGAAGCCTACGATACATTCGAGGCAAATGGCACGTTCTACCGCGTGCGCCCCCATCCCCCCAGCATGTCGCTGGCGAAAGGGCTGCAGGACAAGGGGCAGTTGTCGGAGAAGGCGGCGCTCACCATCATGATGCCCATTCTTGAGGCGCTCCACACGGCGCACGAAAATGGGCTGTACCACGCGGGCGTCTCGCCCCGTACGATTCGTCTGCTGGAAGGGGGAGAAGTGCTGTTGACAGGGTTTCGGGGAGCGTTTTTCCAGCTGGCGCGAGAAACCGGAAAGATGTCGGAGCTGGTCCAACCCGGTACGAGTCCGGTGGAGCAGTACACGCCGCGAGGCCAACAGGGGCCGTGGACGGACGTGTATGCCGCGGCGGCGACCATCTGCCAGATGGTAACGGGAGAAGGCCTTCCGGAATCAACCGATCGTCTGGAGGGCGACGACCCGCTGACGGACCTTGTGCAGGATGCGGACGTGTTTTCTGCGCCCGGCGTGCGCGAGGCGCTCGTCGACGCGCTGGCGGTGGATCCGTCCCAGCGCCTCCAGTCGATTGATGCGCTCGTAAATGCCCTGAAGGAGTCCTCCACCCGCTACGATGAGGAGGAGTCTTCGTACTCCATTATTCCGGTTGAGCCGGACAGCGGCGAAGAAGACCTTGAGGAGGAGGGAGAAGTGGAGGTGCTGTCGACGCGGGCCGAGGACGATCGTCCGGCTCGGAGCGGAGCGGGGACTCGGAGCGGATCGTCCTCCAACAAGACGGCGCTCATGATCGGCATTCCGGCGCTGATTCTCGTCTTAGGGGGAGGAATGTGGTTCATGATGAGCTCCGGTGGCACGTCTGGCGCATCGAGCGGATCCTACGAGGAGTATCGTCGTCGGGCCGATTCCCTCTTTGAGAACCAGAACTACGAGACCGCTGAGTTTCTCTACAATCAGGCCCTCGAAATTAGAGGGGACGACGAGTACGTTCAGCAGCGACTGGAGAAGCTCGAGCAGATTCAGCAGCAGAGCAGCTCGGAGCGATACCAGCAGTATCTTTCGCGCGGCAATACCTTGAAGGCAGAGGCGGACTCTCTACTCCAGGCGGGGGCCCTCAGTGAAGCGGCGAACCGATACTCACGGGCAATGGGGGCGTTCTATTCGGCTCGGGATGCCAATCCGCAGGGGCAGGAGGCACAGCAGCAAATTTCGGCCATTCAGTCCCGTCAGGAAACCATTGCTAAGCGGCAAGCGGGCGGTGGAGAAGGCGGAGGAAACGTAAGCATTAATCAGCTCGCTGAGTTTTTCCGCAAGCGGGGGGACCGGCAGTTGCAGGCCGGAAATCTCCGCGCGGCCCTCGACAAATACGAGCAGGCGCTGGAGTACAAGCCCAACGACGCTCAGTTGAAGAAGGCCATCACGGACTTGGAGCAGCAACTCCAGCAGCAGCAACAGCAGCAGCGGTTCCAGCAACTGTTTAACGAGGGGCAGGAGCACATCCGAGCTCAGGAGTATACGGAAGCGAAATCCGCTTTTCAGAAAGCGGCGGAGGTGAAGCCCGATGATCCGCGTCTCCAAGATGCTATGGCCGAGGCGGACAGCCTGATGAAGGTGAAGCAGCAGCGCACGTCCCAGTACGAGCAGTATCGGGCGAAGGGCGATTCCCTTTACGATACTGGTGCCTTTAAGGAGGCCATTGCGACCTACAAGAAGGCGCTGGAGATTCGATCCGACGACGATTACGTGCAGAGTCGAATCGAACAGGCCAACCGTGAGCTCGAAGAGATGCGTCTCGCGCAGCAGGAGATGCAGGAGCAGGAGGAGAAACGGAAGGAAATCATCGACGAGAATGGCGTCTACAAGGTGGTCGATCAGGAGCCCAAGGTGAAAGGAGGGCTCGCAAGCCTCACGCAGGAGGCCTCCTACCCACAGCAGGCGCGTGAACGAGGACTTGAAGGCCGGGTCTACATTCAGGCGATCGTGAATCCGGATGGATCCGTTCGAAATGCGAAAGTGATTCGGGGGCTCGGCGATGCGCTCGACAACGAAGCCCTGGAGGTTGTCAGGGATGCTGAGTTTACGCCGGGCATGTATGACGGAGAGGCCGTGCCGGCTCGGAAGACGGTCTGGATTCAGTTCCGGATTCAGAACTGACGCCCCCTACACATTTTGGGCTGTGCCCCGCTGTGAGACGATTGCTCTCACAGCGGGGTTTTTTTGTGCCGGGGACCTCAGGAAGCGACTGTCGACTCCTTTGAGAGCACGCCGATGGACACACTGGAACGGAGAAGTCCCCACCATCCGGCTCGAATACCGACGGCTAAGGTGAGGGGCAGGACTGCTGCGTGGAAGTTCTGCGGCCAGAAGGGCCAGCCGAGGGCAAAGAGCAGGCTGGCCCCTGCCGTGACGCCCATGTAGAGGTGGAGGGCACGGCTGGTGGGGCGACGGAGAAGAACCGAAGCAGCGAGGAGATGGGTGGGCCAGGCCCAAAGCAGATTAAGGTTGTTGTCGGTGACAGTATAGGTGGAAATAAACCACAGGTAGCAAATGGTCAGACCGGTGAGACCGACCCCAGCAAACAAGACAGCGTCGCCCCACCGTCGTGGGAGTTGCTGCGTGGCCCCCTGCCAGATTGTCCACCCACCTGTGAGCAATAGAATTCCGGTACTCAGCCACGTGGGCCAGTCCCAGGTCGGCGTCATCCCATCGTAGCCCGACACCCACTGTACCGTGTCGGTCCGAGTCACGAGCGGCCGGCGCTGCCCCTTCGCCGACACATGAGCCTCTTCGAACGCCTGCATCAGGTGCTCTGGGAGAAACATGATCTCACAGGCTGTGGCCGTTCGGTCCGCCGGGAGGCCCAGGGCAAGGTCGAAGCCGAGATCGAGGAGGGGACGGGAGGCAACGTACGGATCCAGCAGTTCACGGAAGGAGCGATTGGGAGAGGAGACGTTCGAAAAATCGACGGTGCTCCCGAGGGTGTCTGTCAGTACGTCTCGGATGCGGGTTGAACAGTTGTCGAAGAAAAAATCGTACTGGTAGTACCGATTGTCCGGGCGGGCATTGATTCGGAGGTACTGGTAGACGGCCGATCGCTGGGCCCGGGTCAGGTTGAGGCGCTGTTCGATGACGGGACGCCCCTGCTGCTCATAAAATCGAAGCATCGGTCCGTACGGCGTGACGCTGAGGTGATATCGCAGGTAGCCGTAGGTAAATTTTGGGATGAACAGCGGGTCGCCGAAATTGAACGTTCCATAGTTATACAGGCGGTCGAGGTTTTGTGCGGGATCCCGTACCCGAAGGGCGCTGTGACCGGCAAAGGTGTAGATGGGGTCGCCGGGCAGGATAGTGATGAGTGAAATCTGCGACTGTTCGGATAAGGGACGGGATTGGCCCGCTGCCGATAGGGAAGACAGGCCGATAAGCAAGCCGAACACTACCGCGAAGAGGACGCGACCGGACGGGGCGGACATGGAGCGAAAATCTGTTGAACACAGCAAGAACGCCTCGAACGGTCGGGGGGGACACGGGTTCGAATGGGTGTCGTATTCAAACACAGAATCACAGATCGACTTGTGGGACGCACTCAACGCGCCGCGTTCGTGCTCGATCGGCTCCGTGAAGACATTGAGCACCCGACGACCGAACTGGAATACGAGACCCCCTACCAGCTTTTGGTGGCCGTCATTTTATCGGCACAGTGTACCGATGAGCGGGTGAATGACGCGACTCCGGCCCTCTTTGAAGCCTATCCGACTGTTGACGATCTCGCGACAGCGTCGCCGGACGAAATCTATCCGTACATTCAGTCCATCACATTTCCAAACAACAAGGCCGGGTACCTGGCAAAGATGGCCCGGCAGGTCGTCGAGAATTTTGAGGGAGAGGTGCCATCCTCGGTAGCAGATTTGCAAACCCTCACGGGGGTTGGGCGAAAGACGGCGCAAGTGGTGGCCAATGTCGCGTTCGACGTGGACGCATTGCCCGTGGATACGCACGTCTTTCGGGTGGCGAATCGAATTGGGCTCGTGAAAGAGGGCGCCGATACGCCGAAAAAGGTGGAGCAGCAACTGAAGCGAGTCATTCCGAAGAGGGACTGGTCCGATGCCCATCACCTCCTCATCCTACACGGTCGCTACACGTGTACGGCCCGCTCTCCAAGCTGTGATGACTGTTCCCTTACGGAGGTTTGCCAGCACTACGATCGTTTGCAAAAGCTTCCGTCGTCCCAAAATGGCCTGGAGGAGGCAAAGGGAACGTTTTACTGCACTACCAGCAATCACTATTTTGACGAGCCGGACACGCACGTGGATCGGCACGACATTGAGCAGGTGGCCTGTCCGCACTGCGGGTCGATGCAGGTGCTCCGAAGTCGGAATGGGACCCCTACGAAGCAAGTGAAAGATTATCGGGTGAATGGATAAGTGTGCCCGCGCAACCATCGACCGGAGCGACATTGCGGATCCGGAGGGTCATCACTTAGCTTACCAGAAGGAGTGGTGCAACAACGCACCGGAACCATCCGCGATTGTGGGCCGGTTTTGGCGCCGGCTTACGGCTCGCCGATCGTAGCGCAACTGGCGACCTCTATCCCCGAGTTATCATTCACACTAATTTCTCTACGCATGGACGCCTCGAAACGACATCTTCTTCTCATCCTCGACGGCTGGGGCATTGCCGACGATCCGTCCGTCAGCGCCATTGAGCAGGCGAATACGCCGTTCGTCGATTCGCTGTTCGACGAGTACCCCCACGCACTCCTGCAGGCCTCCGGTCGGGCAGTGGGTCTGCCGGACGGGCAGATGGGAAACTCGGAAGTTGGGCACACCAATCTCGGGGCCGGACGTGTGGTCTGGCAGGAAATTCTGCGTATTTCCAAAGCCATTGAGGACGGATCGTTTTTTGAAAATGAGGCCCTCGTGAGGGCGGCCCGACAGGCAAAAGAACACGACCAGAAGCTCCACCTGATGGGATGCTTTTCCGACGGTGGAGTGCACAGTCATCTGGAGCATCTGTACGGTCTGTTGGAGTTGGCCCGGCGCGAAGGGCTCGCTCCCGAGCAGGTGTGTGTGCACGCCTTCACCGATGGGCGAGACACGGACCCGCATGGCGGCGTGGACTACGTACGACAGTTTCAAGAGGCAGCTGCGGACGTGGGCGTAGGACGTCTCGTCTCCATCGTGGGGCGGTACTATGCGATGGACCGCGACGAGCGATGGGAGCGCACCGAGAAGGCGTACCGACTCCTGACGGAAGGGGCCGGCGAGGTGTTCGACGATCCGGTGGCGGCTCTGGAGGCCAGCTACGACGCGGACGTGACGGATGAATTTGTGGAGCCACGCCGCATCCGGGGGGAGAAAGAGAATGCCTTCGGTGAGCACGGGACGCGGGTTGAGGACGGGGACGCGGTCATCTTCTTCAATTTTCGGGCCGACCGCGCACGGCAGCTCACTCACGCATTCACGGATCCTCAGTTTCGCGGCTTTGAGCGCGAGCAGCTGTCCCTAGAGTACGTGATGATGACGCCGTACGATGACGCGTTTGATCTCCCGATTGCTTTCGATCGCGTCAATCTGGAGAACACGCTCGGGGAGGTCATCAGTCGGCGCGGGGGGACGCAACTCCGGGTGGCCGAGACGGAGAAGTACGCGCACGTTACTTACTTCTTCAGTGGGGGGCGAGAGGATCCGTTTGAGAACGAGGATCGCATCCTGGTGCAGAGTCCGGATGTGGCGACCTACGACCTACAGCCGGAGATGAGTGCGCCCGAGGTGGCGGACCGGACGGAAGAGGCCCTCGACGAGACTCCGTACAACCTCGTTGTCCTCAACTTTGCGAATCCCGACATGGTGGGGCACACGGGCGACTTCGAAGCAGCGGTGACGGCATGCGAAGCCGTAGATGCGGCTGCTCGTCAGGTAGTAGAGGCGGCTCGGCGCAATGGATACTCGGTAAGCATCATTGCCGATCACGGCAATGCCGACAAACTGAAGAATCCGGACGGGTCCCCGCACACAGCACATACCACGGCGCTTGTCCCGCACATCATTCTGAAGGACGGATTCGACGGGCCCATTCAGGATGGCAAGCTCGGGGATGTGGCCCCGACGATTCTTGCTATGCTCGGAGAAGAGGCGCCAGAGGATATGGATGGAGATGTGCTCGTGCCGGCTCAGGCTCACACTCCTTCCGAATAAATCGACGTGCCCCCTCTGCTCACTGTCATTCCTTTCTCTCGGTAGGAGACGGGGACGCTGGTTGATTTGTCCGTTTTGCGATTGGGAGGCTGTGCTTCAGGGCCGGTGCCGTCACGCGGTCTAGAACAGGGGGCAAGGGACGGAATGAAACGATCCGCCGCCCCATTCTACCAGACGCGCAATCGACTGACGATTCGCGTCGCGGTGCGAGCGGGGGACAGCAACACCGTCCATGTCCACGAAAAGGGGACAACACGTCCCCGCTCCTCACGCCTGCAATTGAACACAGCGTGAGTGTTCAACAGGGGGCACCGGGGCGTTATTTCACGTGCGGCACGTACGGCAGGCGGGCCTGCACGCGTCCGTTCGAGCCCGTGACCCGCTTCAGCACGCGCGAGTGGCGCCATAGCGTTCGTTCGAGCGGCGTAGCGGCCACCGACTGCCAGAGGGTCCTCGCCTGCGTGGCCAGACGCTCGTTGAGGCGCTCAAAGACCGTTTTGGGGCGAGGGAGGATGCGGGTGCGGTAGGGACCTTCTCCCATGCCTGCCGTCGATCCGGCAATTGCGATCGCGTCTTGAAGCCCCCCGGTCGTGTCCACCAGGCCCACCTCTTTCGCATCGCGGCCCGACCATACGCGGCCCTGGGCCACGTCATGCACCGCGGAGGTGTCCATGTCGCGCCCCTCGGCCACTCGCTGGAGGAACGTTTGGTACGTGCTCTCGATGGTGCGGTTAAAGAGTCGGCGCTCCTCCGGGGCCAGAGGCTTGTTTGGCACGAAGAGATCGGCGTAGGGACTCGTGCTGACGCCGTCGAACGTGACGCCGAGCTTGTTCTCAAGAAGTCCCTCTGCGTTCCAAAGTAGACCGAAGACGCCAATGGAGCCGGTCGTGGTCGTCGTGTTGGCGACAATCGTATCCGCTGGGGCTGCCATGTAGTAGCCACCGGAGGCCGCTGTGCCGCCCATTGATACGATCAGCGGCTTTTCCTCAGCCGTTCGCTTCGCGGCGTGCCACATGGCCTCGGAGGCCGCCGCACTTCCGCCCGGGGAGTTGATGCGGAGCACCACCGCCTTCGTAGAGGGGGAGGTGCGGGCCTCGTCCAGTGCTTCAATGAGGGGGGTAGAGCCCAGGGCCTGCTGGCCTGACCCGAAGGGGCTCTGGCCCGGATCCCCGCTTACGATATTGCCCTGTCCGTAGACGATGGCCACGGTGCCCGTTCCGGTGTATGTGACTCCTGTGTTTTCGGTCGGGACCCGACCGTACGTTGAGACCGAGAGTGTGGTAAGGTCGGTGGCCTCGGAGGTCCCCACCGTCTCACGGAGGAGAGAGCGAACCTCGTCTTCATAGCGCAGCCCATCAATCAGGCCTTCCTCGACGGCCACGGAGGCATCGAGCACTGCGTCTTCCTCGGCCAACTGCTGGAGGGCAGTTGAAGAAAGGCCACGCGTCTCCGCGATGGCAGACGTGAACCGGTCGTTTATGGTTGTGAGGAGAGCCTCCATCTGCTCCCGGTTGGGCTCAGAGAGATCCGAGCGCATAAACGACTCGCCGGCACTTTTGTATTTCCCGGCGCGCACGATTTGCGGCTCCACCCCAAGCTTATCGAAGGCATTCTTGAAGAAGGGAAGAATGGTCGCGAAGCCGTTGTACTCAAAAAAGGTTTGAGGACCAACGAACACACTGTCAGCGGCGCTGGCGACGAAGTATCCTTTCTCGCCCATGCCAAACTCCTCCCCGGAGGCGATCACAGGCGTTCCACTCTCGCGAAGCTGAACCACGGCCTCTCGCACCTCCTCCAGGGTCCCCCAGGAGGCCGAGGTGCCCTTCATGCGAAGCCAGACGGCCTCGATGCGATCGTCGGACCGGGCGTTGCGAAGGGCCACCTGCAGATCGCGGAGGTCATACGAGGGGCCCTCGCCAAAGGCCTTCTGGAACGGATCGTCAGACACCCGCTCCGGGATCGGGCCGTCGATGGGGACGGTAAGGACCGAGCCGGGTTGCACCGTCGGGGTCGTGTCGGTAGAAAGAGTGAGGGCAAAGAAAAAGAAGAAGAGGAAGAAAACGACGAGGCCGAAGGCGATCAGCGTGCCGAGGACGCTGGCCGTGAGGGTTGACAGAAAGCGCATAGAGCGAACAGGTGAGCAGTGAGGCCATCGAACGCGCGAGGAGTGCCCCCATCTTTTTGCGCGCGCATCCTACTGTATCGGTGGGGCGGGGGACCGTTTCAGGTGTTCGTTCTGTTTTTGTTACAGGGGGAACGATATCCCAGGCGTCGACCCGTTCTGGGCACGGGGGCACGCCCGAAAGGAAACTTGAAACTGGGGCTTATGTACAGTATCGGAGGCCATGTGCTCTCCTCATCAGTGGAATACTTGGTTTACGTTCGGGAATGACGGTCCAATGTGGCGGCACGTCCTTTGCGGCGTGTAGACATGACCGTCGGCGGTTGTGCCCGAGCGGAGCAATCGAGGAGAGAGGCCTGTCGCGCGTACTTCCCTGTATAATGCCGTGAACGACGACGTGAACACGAGTACTGTGGACGCTGAGGATCAGACCGATGGTCGGCCGTCCTTAAACGACCGTGAGCGCAACATCCTGCGTCTCGTCGTGGAAGAGTTTGTGGATTCGGCGGGCCCGGTCGGGTCACGGTCGATTGCCAAGGAGAGTTCGATTGACCTCAGCGCGGCCTCCATCCGAAACACAATGGCGGATCTGGAGGACATGGGCTACCTGGATCATCCGTACACCTCGGCCGGACGGGTGCCTACGCGCCTGGGGTATCGGACGTTTGTTGACGAGCTTATGGATACGCCTGAGCTCACTGAGGTCGAGCGGGAGATGCTCAAGATGCGTCTCGCAAGTCTCGTGAAGGATACCGATGAGCTCCTGCGGGAGAGCACTCGTCTGTTGAGCAAGCTATCCAATTTGCTCGGCATTGCACTGAGCCCGCGCCTGTCCACGGGGGTGCTCGATCGGCTCGACATTGTCCCGCTGTCCGGAGACCGCCTCATGTTCGTTATGAGTGTGCGGGGCGGCATCGTAAAGACCATCGTCCTGGAATTTGAGTCCGACTTCGGGCGCACCGAGATTGATCGCGTCGTGTCGCTACTCAATGAGCGCCTTGCCGGCCTCACGCTTCAAGAAATCCGGGAGACGCACGAGGAGCGCATCAAAGACCTTCGAGACCAGACCGGACTCATTGAGCTGATCGTTGAGGAGTCGGCCGTTCTGTTCAGTGAACCGGAGGAAGGGCGTCTTGAGTTCAAGGGAACGGAGAACATTCTCACACAGCCTGAATTCCAGGAGCCGGACGACGTACGGCGGCTGATTCAAATCATTGAGGATGAGGATCGTGTCGTACAGGTGCTGGAAGATCTTTTCGAGTCCGACCCGAACGCTATGGGACAGGTCACCATCCGCATCGGAGGAAAGTCCGACGAAGAGGAAATGGATGCCTACTCGATCGTGACCTCTCCGTACCGAATCGGCGGCACGGTGGGCACCCTCGGGGTGATTGGGCCTACGCGCATGGATTATCCGCGGGCTGTGGCCCTCGTCGAAAATGCCGCTCACGTCATCAACCGCTCGGGGAAAGAGGACCCCGACGCGCCTTCGAATGCATCGTAGGGCGTCCTCGGGTGTCGAGTCCCCGCGGTCGTCTCTGGTGTCCGCGATCCCTTTCGTTTGTTTCTTCTACTGTCGCAGAGCCCCAACCCTGATTGTGAGTACAGACCAGACCAACGGTCGACAGACCTCGAACGACCCCTCCGCCGACGACGTGCAGTCCTCAGACGCATCGGAGGAGCTGGAGGAGCCCGATGCCAATGACGACCTCTCCGAATCCGAGCAGAAAATCCGAGAGCTTACCCAAAAGGTGGAGAGCCTAGAGGAGGAGCGGGATGAACTCAATGATCGGGTGCTCCGCAAGGCCGCCGAGTTTGAAAACTACCGGCGCCGAATGGACCGGGAGAAGAAGCGGCGGCACCAGGCGGGCATGCTCGAGGTGATTGAGCCGGTTCTGGAGGTACTTGATGATTTTGAGCGTTCGATCGATGCGGCCGAGGAGCTTCAGGAAAACCAGGACCCGGAAGCGGCCTACGATTCGCTGAAGGGCGGGGTCGAAATGGTCTTTCGTAAATTTCGCGATACCCTGGAAAACCTGGGCGTGGAGCCCATTGAAGCGGAGGGTAAGCCCTTTGACGAGGAGCTCCACGAAGCCATGATGCGACAGCCGTCCGACGAGGAAGCGCCCGGGACGGTGCTTCAAGAGATCCGCAAGGGGTATCGGATGGACGATCGCGTCATCCGACACAGCCGCGTCGTGGTGGCGACGGAGCCGGCGGAGGACGAGGCTGGAGACGACGCGTAGCATTCATCTACACGGGGGGCGACACGCTTCTTTTCTGAATTGTAGAAGTTTGACAACATGCCGAGTGACTATTACGACGTTCTGGGAGTCGATTCGGACGCCTCGCAGGACGAGATCAAGAAGGCGTATCGAAAAAAGGCGATGGAGTACCACCCGGATCGTAATCCGGACGATCCGGAAGCGGAGCAGAAGTTCAAGGAGGCCTCGGAGGCGTACGACGTCCTCTCGGACCCCGAGACACGCCAGCGGTACGACCGCTACGGCGAGGCCGGGCTTGGGCAGGATGGCGCGGGCGGCCGCGGGGCTGGACGCGGCTTCCACGACATCGAAGACATTTTCAGTGCCTTCGACGACATTTTTGGGGGCGGGGGCGGTCGTCGGTCGCGTCGCCAGCGGGGACGACCGGGGAGTGACCTGCGGGTGACCCTTCCGCTTACGCTTGAGGAGATTGCGGAGGGCACCGAGAAAAACATCAAGGTCCGGAAGTTCCTGTCGTGTGACACCTGCGAGGGGACGGGCGCCGAAGGCGGCATGGAAGGCGAAAACTACGTGATGTGCTCGAAGTGCGACGGCACGGGCGAGGTGCGCCAAGTGTCGCGATCGGTCTTCGGTCAGTTTGTCAATGTGCAGGCGTGTCCGCAGTGCAACGGAGAGGGACGCATCATCGAGAATCCCTGTGATGACTGCGGCGGCGAGGGTCGGATCGAAGGAGAAGAGACGATCTCTGTGACGGTCCCCGCGGGCGTCATGGAAGGCAACTACCTCACGATCTCCGACGCCGGGAATGCGGGCATTCGGGGTGGGGTGCCGGGCGACCTGCGAATCGAGATTGAGGAGGAGCCGCACGAACACTTCGTGCGCGACGGCCTCGACATCTATCACGACGTGTATCTTTCCTTCCCCGAAGCCGCCATGGGAACCGAGGTCGAGGTTCCCACCCTAAAGGGACGAGCCCGACTGGAGGTGGAGCCGGGCACGCAGGCCGGCAAAATCCTTCGGATGCGCAACCGTGGCATTCCGGACCTGGAAGGGAGTGGGAAGGGCGATCAGATGATTCGGATTCACGTGTGGACGCCGCAGGAGCTCTCCGATAGCGAGCAGGAGATGATGGAGCAGTTGCAGCACCACGACAATTTCCAGCCACAGCCGGAGGAACGCCCCCACGAGAAGTCCTTCTTCCGTCGCGTGTCCGACGTGTTCTCGTAACGTCATTGATTGGTCCTGAACGGGGCGGTAGGTCGCACGTACGGCGTACACGAGGGGCCGTCGCTACTGACGGACGGCTCCCGTGTCGTTGTTTGCTGTGCGTCCCGTCCCATCAAGTTTGCGGAGTTTCATGCCTGATCCCGTTGAGGGAAGTGTCTTTCGGACCGTCATGCGCCGGGTGCCCTCTCCCGTCGTGGTCATCACGGCGAAAGGGGAGGACGACGCGCGAGGCATCACCATCGGCTCATTCACGAGTGTGGCTCTCGATCCGCCCCTCGTGAGCTTCAACGTGGGAACGCAGTCGCGGATGTACGATGTGATGGAGACCTGCTCTCGGTTTGCCGTCCACGTTCTGTCGGAAGAGCAGGTGCACCTGGCCAAGCGCTTTGCGGTGCCCGGCCTCACTGCCCGTGAGCAATTTGAAGGGGTTCCTCACTCGCACGATGAGTACGGCACGCCTATCCTCGAAGGCGTGACGGCCCGAATGCACTGCACACGCCACGATTCCATGCCGGCCGGCGATCACGTCCTGTACGTCGGCCTCGTCGTGGATGTGGATGATCGGCCCGATCGGGGCGCGGTCCTCTACTACCACAGCGGCTACCGGGGGGTCGGTAGTGAACTGCCGTCCACCGAGTTGTCGCCAGTAAATCGCGTGTCGAGCGACTCGTCCTGAGCCCCCACGCCGAAAAACGCAAAGTCGTATCGGGCCGGGTCGTTCGGAGAAAATTCGCGGCAGATGGCGGTGAGGCGCCGGACGGCTTTCCAGTCGTTCGTCTTGCGAGAGAGCAGCCCCAAGGCGCGCGCCTGACGCCCCACGTGTACGTCCACCGGCAGCATCAGATCGGCCGGTTGTAAGCAGGTCCAGTGTCCGAAGTCCACCGGTCCGGGCCGCACCATCCAGCGGAGGTACATGTTGAGTCGCTTGCAGGCGCTGCCCGTCTCGGGGCGTGCCAGGTGCTTTCGAAGGCGCTGGGGCGTCTCGTCGTCAATCGTGAGCAGTGTTGTACTCACCCCCTGCAGCATGGAGCGGACGGGGGAGCCGTTCGGATCCTCAGGCTTGTGAGCGTCAAAGAGCGACTCGACCGAGCCGTACTGCTCCAATGCTGTGCTCAAATTCTTCGTCAGCCAGATCGCGTCGATGGGCTGAAAGGTTCGATGCACGAAGTCGTCGAGTGCACCGGCGTCGCGGGCCGGGACAAACGTGCGCACGAAGCGGTGCGGGGCATGGTCCATCCGCTCGCATAACTCCGTCAGCTTGCGCAGCATCACGTCGCGCCGCCCCCACGCCAGGAGCGCCGCGTAGAGCCCAATCACCTCTTGGTCGCGCGGGTCGTCGAACGCGTGGGGAATCGAGATCGGATCGTCCTCGATGAAGGCCGGCGTCTCGTGGCGGTCGACGAGGCGATCAAGGTATTCATTCAGGTCGTGTAGGGATGCCACAACGGACTAGAAGCGGTAAATCAGAAGAATTAGAAAGCAGAGGGGACTGACTGGGAGTTTCAACCCGGACATCTGAAGATCATCCCAAGAGAGGAAAGAGTCAGGAAGCTTTTCTTTCTGTGTAAATGAGTTAGGGTAGACTACCTACGCAGTGTCATACTGTTGGGTAGACTGATGGGGACCACGAGACACAGTGTTTGAGGGTTCAGAAGAGGAGTCAAGTTGAGTCGATTAGAAGAGACACTGAGCAGAGGCAGAGGCCATTCTGCGTAGTTTTGCGCAGTCTTACTATATCTCTTCGGGCAGTGGTTGACTTGTGTTCTGTACCCAATTTATAACCCCTGTATTTCTTGAGAGACGACTTTGATATCCTCTCACAAGAATTAGTTGTGCTCCCGTGTATGCCTAACAGGTACCCCACCTTCAGGGGAGAAATAATGAAGAAGAAGACCGTGAAGAGTCTGGTTAGAGCTATGCGGCCAGTCTTATGGTTCAAATCTTCCCTTAGGGGAGGTAGAAATGAAATGCGGTATCTTTTACAGATCTTGAGAGAGTGTCGGAAACTCCACTCTATGAGTCCGATACGCATCTCTACGTACTTTGAGAGTGTGAAATACGGAGAAGTACGTAAGGTGGTACCATCCTTGTCCCAGCACTGCACTGCATATCTCCTATAGATTGCCTCCGGTGTTCACGGAGCGAAGAAGAACACGTTCGATGATGAGTTTAGAGATATCCCAATTCCCCTTCATATCTCGTAGAAACTACGCCATGCGAATTCAGCCTCAGCTGCTTCGATTCCTGACAGCGGTAGGGCTTCTGGTTAGCCTTATGGCTTTTTCAGGGACGTCCACCGTGCACGCCCAGAGCTGCGATATATACGTCGACGTAAATGCCAGTGGAGGAGGGAATGGTTCTCAAGGCAGTCCTTATGATGACCTTCAGACGGGACTGACGAACGCAGGAAATGGACAGACGGTATGTGTCGCGGAGGGGACCTATACTACCTCGGGGAGTTCGTTTGATCCTGCAGGGGCGGGAGGCCTTCGTGGGGGGTACAACTCAGGGTTTACCTCTCGCGATGTCGGAAATTATCCTACTATCCTTGATGCAGGCGGAAATAATCGGGTCTTGACTGCAACGACCAATGAGACCATCATTGATGGCTTTAAGGTCCAGAATGGGGATGCGAATGTTGGGGGCGGGATTGCAGCAAATGTTGACTTGACTCTCAGGAATCTCATTGTTTCTGGAAATCAAGCTGAGGACGGGGGGGGTGTCTACACGACCGGAGGAGGTACGACTGTGGTTGAAAATGTGGTGGTGCGAGGGAATTCCGCGTCTTCGGATGGGGGAGGGCTCTACCTTAATGGGTCCACAGTTCTTCAGATGACTAACGCTACGATCAGTGGGAATAGTGCCGACGGAAATGGAGGGGGAGTCTATTTTAGTTCAGACGGCGTGTCCGACCAAATCGAGAACTCTATCATTTGGGCCAATCAAGCAGCGTCTGCCGGGGGACAGATACGGGTTCAGCGTGGTATTTTTGGGATTATATTCCGTAATGTCGTTGTTAGCTACTCCAATTTACAAGGGGCAGGTGGAAGCGGGGCCTGGGGAAAGAGCTCCTTACAGGATGGGGGAGGGAATATTGATAGTAACCCGTTTTTTGACGGTCCAGTGAATGCCTCATCTGCACCTACTTTGAGCGGTGATCTCCATCTTTTGTCCGGTTCTCCTGCTATAAATACAGCCGATGGATCCTTGATTAGCCTCAGCCAGGACGTTGAAGGGGATTCGAGATCGCAAGAGGGAGAGGTGGATATGGGGGCGTACGAAGGAGCGGTTACTCCCCCCTCACCTACGGTTCTTTATGTAGATGCCAGCAGTGGCAGCGACAGCAACAACGGATCATCTTGGGGGGACGCGTTCGAGACATTGCAGACGGCGCTCAAAGAGGCATCCCCTAATACCGAAATATGGGTGGCCGAAGGGGTCTACTATCCAGACGAAGGACAGGGCACCTCAAACGACGATCCATCCTCTTCCTTCGTTCTGGCTAACCGGGTGAGTATATATGGCGGATTTGCTGGTAACGAAGTGCAGCGATCGCAACGCGCTCCTGACGAGAATCTCGTCGTTTTGAGTGGAGACCTCTCCCAAAATGACAACTCCAATGACGACGAGGTAGTTACATCCCCTTCTCAGATTAGTGGACCGAACGCCCGACACGTCCTCACGGCTAGTGGGGTATCCTCACGTTCCGTCGTTTCGGGGGTAACGATCACCGGGGGGCTAGCGAACGGAAGTGGAAGCGCTCAGGATGGGGGAGGGATTTATGCGGATCAGGGCGCACCGACACTTCGAAATGTCCGACTTTCTGGGAATGAGGCACTGCGTAACGGCGGAGGGGTTGCGAGTGTAAACGGTGGAGGCCCCACGATGCGCTACGTTGAGCTTGTATCAAATAGAGCAGTTCAGGATGGAGGGGGGCTGTATCTTAACGGCAGCGGCGTTCGAATGACATATACAGTATTTCGATCGAATGTAGCCGAGCGGAACGGAGGAGGGCTCTACAACACTGACGCGAATGTTCGTCTTACGAACGCGACACTCGAAGGAAACGAGGCCTTCAATAACGGGGGAGGGGTATATACGCGTGATGCTCAGAGTGCGGTCTTAACGAATGTGCTCTTTATTGGGAATCGAGCCGAAAGTGGTGGAGGGTACTGGGATACCGCACCTTCGGTACTAGGCTTCGGGCGCACGGAAACGACGATTGGGACCTCTACATTCAGCGCCAACTGTGCTACGAGCAGTGGGGGAGCCATTCTTGCGCAGGTGCAGGGATTCGACATTCGAAATTCGATTCTCTGGGGAAACGAAGGAACCGGTTGCGGCGGATCGGTGGTCAACGACGTGACGAATCTTGTCGGCAACCTTTCGAACAGTATCGTCGAAGGAGGACTGAGTGGGGCGATCGGGGATAACCCACAGTATATCGATCCACCAACTCTTGCGAGCAATGGGCCGACCACGGATGGCAATGTTCAAATCCAGCCCACATCTCCGGCAGTGAATGCGGCCGATGGGTCGGCTCGCCCCCAAGATGTCGCAGATGTGGATGAAGACGGAAATACGTCTGAGGTGCTACCGCTTGACCGGGCCGGTAGCTCACGCGTGAGAGATGGGCAGATGGATATCGGAGCTCTGGAGGGGAGCTCGTTGGACCTGGTCGTGACGGGAACGCCAGGAACCAATGGCTCGGATGCGGGCTGGAGAGACATGGGAGTGCCGGTTACGGGATCGAGCGGGGCTATTACCGTTGCCGACGTGGAGCGAGGGACAGGGACGGGCCTGGAGAATCTTTCGAAGTGGGGAGTGTGGCGAGACGTGAACGATTCCTGGAAGCGTCTTGACAAGGACAGTCCGCTTCCGGCGGGGCGCGGATTTACGGTGTACCTTTTCGACAAGCGGGAGTCGACGATTGACCCGAGCATCACGTTTGAGACGACCCAGGGATCCATCATTGGGGATCAGGACGTGACGGTGGGAGACGGGAGCCCGACGGGGGATGGGGAGCTTGCGCAGGATGCTCAGTTCCACTTTCTCGCAAACCCCTACGCTGTCCCCTACAATCTGAATGTTTTAAATAGTGTGCCGAATTTTTCGGACTTCCAGGCTCTCGTCCAGATTTGGGATGTGGAGGACGGATACCAGACCATTAATATGAACCCATCGGCTAAGACAGGGATTTCGTCGTGGCAGGCGTTTTACGTTGAGCGATTTAACGTGGGGTCGGGGGCGACGCAGTTGACGTTTCCGAGCAGTGGTCGTTTGCCGGCGGCGTCGAACACGAACTCATTTTTTGGGGAGA